>DAHVPA010000327.1 GCA_027318525.1 Candidatus Cloacimonadota bacterium
GCTGTTTCCACTCTGGTAACAGACGGTTTTGAAACTTACACCGATTTCTCCATAGACTTCGCACCCTGGGTAAACGTTGACGTTGACCAGTCTGCCACCTATGGATTCAACGGATTTGATTTCACCGGCGAGTATCAGGCAATGGCGTTCATGATTTTCAATCCTCTGACCACCACACCTGCCTCCACCGATGATATCGGCGCTGCTCACGGCGGCAACAAGATGGCTCATTGCTGGGCTGCCACCACACCTCCCAACAACGACTGGTTAATTTCCGATGTGTATAATATCGGCACAGGCGCCAGCTTTGGTTTCTGGGCAAGGTCAATGACAGCTGATTACGGTCTGGAACGTTTCAAAGTGGCTTACTCCACCGGAAGCACCAACCCGACCGATTTCACCGTCTTCTCCCCGGGCACCTATGTCCAGGCACCGGTTGAATGGACTTCTTATGAATATGACGTTCCCGCCGGAGTCACCGGAAACGTCCGTTTCGCCATCAATTGCGTATCCAGCGACGCCTTCATCCTGATGGTTGATGATGTCACTATCGACTTGGGCGCTGTTGCCAATACCGACCCCGTCACCCCTGTGGTCAACACCGCTCTGAACGGCAACTACCCCAACCCCTTCAATCCCGAGACCACCATCAGCTACTCTGTGAAGAGCGCTTCACCCGTCGTGGTCGAAATCTACAACCTGAAGGGACAGAAAGTAAAGACCCTGGTGAATGAAACCAAGGCTGCCGGTAATTATGACATTACCTGGAACGGCACTGACGACAACAGCCAGAAGGTCACAAGCGGCGTGTATTTCTACAAGATGACTGCCGGCAAATACACCGCCACCAAGAAAATGATCATGATGAAATAACGTCTGAATAAGACACAAATTCCATTGCGCTGTCCATCCGGGCAGCGCTTTTTTTTGTTTGTCTTCCATTGCTGCTGCGGGGGGTCATCGAGGGGAAAGCCCTCGATAACCCCTCGCTGACCCCTCCCGGCGATTGGGCATCAGCAGTCCTTTCATTAGCGGAAACCTGCTCTTATTTCAATATTTTAAGATGACAGAATTTGCCTTTCAATAAATATGGAATAAATTCTGCATAAATGTGAACTGAGATACAAGCAGAGGAAAATATATGAAGCAAATACTGACCCTGACCTTGCTGATGATGAGCGTGCTGCTGGCAGCAGTGCCCGTTGAAAGAGCAGTTGCCGAACAGGCAGCCCGAAACTGGACCAGCCAAATGGCTCCGTCCACCTTTTCTGACCGGACTATTGAGAAGGTAATCCCGGTGGGGGAAAGCTCCACCGCCGAGTTATACCTTTTTCTATATAAAGATGGCTTTGTGCTGACTGCGGCTGACGATGCAGCAAGACCAATTCTGGCATACGGCTATGAGACCGTGATTACCGAACCCGAAGCAAATCTGTCCTTTTGGGACCATATTGCAGTGCTGCAGGAAGAGATTCGCAGCATCAGAACAAACCGGATTGATAACAGGGAAACAGCAGCCGAATGGCAGTCAGTTTTGAGCAATTCCTTTGAACGCACCGAAACCCGGAGCATAGCTCCGCTGCTATCCACCAAATGGAATCAGGATTATCCCTACAACATGTATTGCCCCGCCGATGCCGCCGGACCGGGCGGACACGTCTATGCAGGTTGTGTGGCAACCGCTATGGGACAGGTGATGAAATACTGGAACTGGCCAAATACGGGGACCGGTTCGCACACCTATTACGCTCAGGGATACGGCAG
>DAHVPA010000328.1 GCA_027318525.1 Candidatus Cloacimonadota bacterium
CTCATCATGCATCCGGGTCCGATGAACCGCGGTGTGGAGATTTTACCGGAGATTGCAGACAGCACACAGAGCATAATCATCGAACAGGTTGCCAATGGTGTGGCAGTCCGCATGGCGCTGCTCTTCCTGATTCTGGGCGGAAAAGCATAGTAGTGTAGCTTTCCAAAGCTACAACAAAGGTTTTTGTAGGATCGGAATCCTACACTACATGATTAAGAGGAGATAAAATGAAAAGACTGATAAAGAACGGAACCGTTTATTATAAAGGCGCATTCGTAAAGAAAGACATCCTGATTATCAAAGACAAGTTTGCCGAAATCAAGGACAAGATAACAGAAGCGGCAGACGAAACCATTGACGCCAAAGGCAAGCATATCTTCCCCGGTTTTGTAGACATCCACAGTCACTTGAGAGACCCGGGACAAACTTATAAAGAAGACATCATCACAGGAACCAAAGCCGCTGCCAAAGGCGGTTTCACCACGGTTTGCGCCATGCCCAATACAGACCCGGTCATAGACAACATCGCAGGTGTGGAATTTGTCCAGAGGCGCGCCAAAGACCTTGGATTCTGTAAAGTCAAGGTCATCGGAGCCATCACCAAAAAGATTGAAGGCAAGGAAATCAGCGAAATGGCTTCCATGCAGGAAGGCGGAATCGTTGCAGTCAGCGACGACGGGCACTGTGTCCAGAATGGCAAGCTGATGATGAACTGCATGAAATACGCCGCCAATTTCCACATCCCTGTTATCATCCATGCCGAGGATTATAATCTGGCAGGCAAGGGTCAGATCCATAGCGGTAAAATCGCCACCCAATTGGGCTTGAGCAGCATTCCTGCCATTGCCGAAGAAGTCATCATCGCCCGTGACATCATGCTGGCAGAAAGCACCAAATGCGCTCTGCATGTAGCACATGTTTCCTCCGCTAAAGCGATGGAACTGATCAAAGCTGCCAAGCAAAAGGGCTTGCCTGTGACTTGTGAAGTCACTCCGCATCACCTTACCCTGAATGAAACAGCCTGCGTCCACTTCGATACCAATACCAAATGCAAACCGCCTTTGCGTTCTGAAAAAGACCGTCTGGCTCTGCTGGAAGCGCTTAATTCAGGTCTGATAGATTGCATCGCCACCGACCATGCACCCCATGCTGATTATGAAAAAGAACTGGAATTCGATAAAGCGCCCTTTGGTATCAACGGTTTCGAAGCTGCCTTTGCCAGTCTTTACACGCATCTGGTCAGCAAGGGTCAGATGACTCTGGAGCGCTTAGTTGATGCTCTAACTTCTGCTCCAGCTAAACTGCTCAGTATCAAAGCCGGCGTTATAGAGAAAGGCATGCCTGCCGACCTGACTATCGCCGACCTCAAGGGCAAAATCACCCTGACCACTGAGAATATGCTGTCCAAAGCCAAGAACACACCCTGGCTGAATAAACCCCTGCAGGGCAAAATCATTACCACCATCTGCGACGGCAAAGTCACCTGGAAAGCCTGAACAGAAAGCTTATAAAGACAGGATAACATGTTCAACCGTATCTTTGAACTTAAAAGCATAGAGCACCTGAATCCGCAGTATTTTGTCTTGGGTGTTGAAATCGGGGACGAAGCACAAAAGGTCCAACCCGGGCAGTTCTTTGAACTGAAAAGACCCGATTACAGCCATCCGATGCTGCGCAAGCCTATCAGCATTTATGACGTCGTTGATAATACTGTATACTTCATGGTCAAGCAACTCGGCAAGGCAACGGAGCAATT
>DAHVPA010000329.1 GCA_027318525.1 Candidatus Cloacimonadota bacterium
CATAGGTGAGACAATAGGCTATGACCAGTGGGGGGATTCACCTCATTTCAAGAGACACGAAAAACAAGTGTAATAAAGTATCAGGATTATAATTGATTAATCCTGTTGCATCTGTCTATGTAACACTTCAGTTAACAATCTACAAGCATTCCAGGAATCAACGGTTTGCCTACATCAAGTATGAGGGTATTACTTCTCAATTAAAATGAAGTATTTGAAGAGTGTTATCAGAGACTAAGTCTCCGGAAACTCTCAGCAAAGTCTCTGCGAAAGTTGGCAAAGCTGCAAGAAAAGCTTAATTGATATTGGGATAAAGCGTTTACAGGATTAAGTATAACTTAAGGGCAGAGTCACTTTTTTACCATGGTGCGCAGATTCATAAATAGCCTGGATAATCTCCACCGATTTGCGTCCGTCTCTGCCGTCAGTGCTGGGTTCGGTATCTCCCAAGAGAGTGTGAATTACATTATTGTAATATGGATTGTGCCCAAAGCCATAGATGGTGGGTGGCTGGTAATTACTTTCCTCAACGATTCTGTCATCATCGTCGTAGTCTTCAAATTCCCATTTCTCTATCTTATTGACTGCCACACCGCCGATTTTGACGGTACCTTTCTCACCCAGGATGGTGATGGAACCTTCAAAGTTTTTTGGGAAAGCCAGCATGGTTACGTTGATGGTTGCAATAGCACCGCTTTTAAAGTGAATGATGGCACAGCCTGTATCTTCGGCTTGGATGTTGCGTGCCATGGTGGCAGTTTCAGCGCGCACAGACTGGACGTCGCCCAGCAGCCAATACATGGCATCCACATAGTGGCTTGCCTGATTGAGAAAAGCTCCTCCATCCAAAGCCCAGGTTCCGCGCCAGGGAGATTGGTCATAATAGCTTTGAGGTCTTTGCCAGAAAACATTGGATTGCGCCAGATAGATTTTGCCGAAGCGTCCTTTGACAATGGCTTTCTTCAGCAGTTGCAGAGTTGCATTGAGCCTGTTCTGCTTCACTACGAAAAGACGGACCCCATTCTCATCACATGAGTTTATTAGAGCATCGGCATCTTTGATGTTCAAGGACATAGGTTTTTCCGTAATAACATTTACGTGCTGCTTTGCCACAGCAATACCCATCTCAGGGTGAAGACCGCTGGGTGTGCAGATGGCGACAGCATCAAGTTTTTCTTTGCCGAGCATTTCATTATAGTCTGTATATATCGATTTGATTCCATAAAGTTCTGCAGCTTCATCAGCCCTTTCTTTCACAATATCACAACAAGCAACAAAATCTGCCTCTTCTATCTGGGATACTGCTTCAAAATGGTTCTTGGAGATTCTCCCGCATCCGATTAAACCGAAACGAAGTCTACGATTCATACAAATACCTCATTATCCTATTTAGCAACAAATTTAAGGGAATACATATCAAAACAATAGATTGAATAACAGACTATGAAATTGGATTCGAATATTATGTCAAATAGATTATCCACCAGCTTGTGCGGTATCATACAAGCTACAATAATAAAGACGAGATAATCAAAATAGCAGATTGACAAATTAATGACTTATAGTTTTATTGATTGATAGGTTAAAATAAACAAGATATTAGTAATAACAGATATGTATCCCAATAAATACAACCCTGTAGCGGGAGTTTTTGTTCAACATCAGGTTAATGAATTGGCATTAAGAGCTAATGTCAAGGTCATATCCACTTTTTTCCCTTTTCGTAAAGAAATAAATGAAGCAATG
>DAHVPA010000032.1 GCA_027318525.1 Candidatus Cloacimonadota bacterium
GTTTTTACAACCATGCCATCCAAAGTCTCAATTACTATATCAGCACGTATTTTCTGATTAAAGGTAATGCTGATCAATGTGCTTTTATCCATTGGATTGGGATTGATCAAGATATTGTCCACCGTGATCTCTTCCCCGGCAAATGCGGACACACATGTAAGTAATACCATGATCACCATAAGGATAACTTTGGCACTTTTTATCATTTTGACCTCTAAATCTTTGATATTATATTTGATTGCAATTTCTATTCCTTAATGAATAAAAGTCAGAAGCTAACAAAATGCCTCCCATGACACCTGCCTTGTTACCCCAATGAGCTTTTTTTATAACAATGCTGTCTCGGTTATCTACTGGAAGATGTTGATACAGCAAGTTCATTAGTCTCTTAAGGGGATACTCCCCAATCTCGGTCACACCGCCTCCTATAACTATGGCATCAGCATCCAGATTAATCACAAGATTAGAAGCAGCTAATGACAAATATTGAAGAGAGTCATCTAAAATGTTATGCAAGGATTGATTGGATTCAGAAGCCTTCAGGAAATCGACTATGGAGATGTCACTTACACCGATTTTTTTATTGGCAGCTTGTAGCATCCCTGTAACCGAAGCATAAGCCTCCAGGCAGCCAGCCTTTCCGCAGTTGCATTTCTCACCGGATGCACATACTATATTATGACCGAGTTCCATGGCAAATCCATGAGCTCCATGATAAATTCTTCCTTCTAGAACAAAGCCGCAACCTATGCCGCTGCCTATCGTTATACCCAAGACAGCATTCGCTTCTGGTAAGAGCTTTGCCTCTGCGAGAGTCATCAGGTTGGCATCATTGTCAATCACAACTTTTTCTCTTAACCGCTCAGGAAAGGCAATAATCGGATCAATTTCTGTCCAATCCGATAGGTTTGGATTTATCCCAACCAGTTTATGAGTGTTTTTGTTCAGCTTTCCTGGGGTTCCTGCTCCAATGCTTTTTATTTTATCAAGTCCAATTGAATGTTGGCATTTCTGTAATACTATACTGATGGCAGATATGATGCCTGCTCGACTTCTTTCTTCAAGATTTTCTGAATCGAAATACTCGATTCCAGCTGTTGGATTTCCCCACCCGTATTTGATTGAGGAAGCTCCGATATCAATCCCAAGGAACTTTTCTGAACTTTGATCTATTAAACTCATGACACCTCATCATCTGACTGACTATTTTTTCATTTTCCCAGCGAAAACTTTTGTCAATATTGATATCTTTAGATCATTTTCCTGTCAACAGGAATTTACCTTGACATTATATGCCCAATGTCGAACAAAGTTATTGTCGAATAAGTCCCAAGGAGAAGTCCATGAAAAAAACTGTTCTGGTTATTGATGATGATTTGGATACCATTTCCCTGATCAGCCTAGTTTTGGAGCAGGAAGATTATGAAGTAATATCAACCACCAGCGTAGAAGAGGGATTAGGATATTTTACAAAATATAAGCCCGCTGTTCTGATCATGGATTTGGAAATGCCTTCTATGCATGGTGTTCAGGTGCTGAAAAAAATTCAACCCAGTATGGACAAAGACTTCTCTGTCATTATTTTAACCGGTTATGGACATGATACCAATGTTAAAATCTGTTATGATCTGGGTGTGTATGCTTTTTTATCAAAACCTGTCAGATTGGTCGAATTGAAAGGCTTAGTTAGAAATGCCTTGCTTTGGGAGGAATACAAAACTGAGCTTCGGGAACATAAAAAAAATCTGGAGAAAATAGTTGACAAACGAACTCATAACTTAATGCAGGAAATTGATTTAAGAAAAGCTGCTGAACAACAGCTTGTAAGTGCAAATCAGATTAAAGATAGAATTTTGCACATCCTGACGATGGATCTGAGACCCCCCTTATCCAACGTGGTTATGAATCTAAGCTATATATATCAGAATTTTGACTCTTTGGAAAAACCTGAAATCCACTCTCACCTTGTGGATATATATAACGAAGCTAAAATCAGCTGGCAGCTCACTGAGAATCTTTTTCTCTGGGCTCGTTGTCAGAAGGGTGAAATCATCAGCAATCCAGAAGCATGCAATTTGAACAGTATCGTCAATGATATACTTTTGAGCTATTCTCATCAGACAAAAGACAAGAAATTGAAAATCTCCTGTGAAATAGATTTAGCAGTAGAAGTTACTACTGATCGCTCTCTGCTTTATATCGTTTTGCAAAACATTATTTCAAATGCCATAAAATTCAGTCATCCTGAAAAACCTATTCGAATTACATCAAGTAACCGACGCAAAGCATTGGCAATTTCTGTTGTTGACCAGGGAATCGGGATTTCCGATGAGCTTCTACCTACTTTGACGGATATTACAAAACCTGTTTCTACTCCTGGAACTAAACAAGAAAGCGGTTCGGGACTTGGGCTGATAATCTGCAAAGAGCTGGTAAAAATCATGGGTGGCGAAATTATAATCAGCAGCAAACAGGACAAAGGAACGGAAGTAACTTTGCTTCTCAGGACTCCTTAAAACCTTGGGTTAAAAGGACTTTCCTTGCTTTGAAATAAAAGGTCATTTACATAATCTGTCGTATCGGGTTTGGGCTTGATTTTTTCAGTCTTAGTTTGTTTTGAAACTTGTTCTTTCTGTTTATCAGGTTTTCTCGCATCTTGGGCAATTTTCAACATCCTGGCACGGACGCTGTCCGGCTTGATTTGTTCTTGTTCTTTAGGTTTTTTCACTCTTACTGTATCAGAACTTTCAACAGTTGTATCAAAAGGTCTTTTCAGATACCCCCGATTATAACTTACCAGGATTATGACACCCAATACAATTACGAATAGCACAATTCCAATCAACCAGATTAGATTGGTCGAAATAAGCATTTTCTTCTCTTTAATCGGTCGCCTGGGCGTGAAAGCTGCTTGTTGCTGGGTTGGCCACATCATTTGAAACTGCTGCATTACCATTTCATCGTCAGCTTCCAAATATCTCACATAGGAATAAACTATGGCTTTGGCAAAACCATAGTTACCCAGAGCCGTCAGGCGATTTGATTCAATAGCGTTTAGCTGTTCAATAGGTAGTTTTATATCGTTGTGCACTTTCTCCAGGCTGAGTTGCTTTTCTTCTCTGATTGTTTTTAAGTATTGTCCTAAACTTTCCATTTAAACACTCCCTCTGCTACGACAGCGGTCTCACCCTTTAGGATATATCCGGTTGGATTTTTTTTGATGATTACATCTCCACCCGGTAGATGCACCAACACTTCATCTCCCAATAGGTTACGGTTTTGTCCTGAAAATACTGTAGCAGTTGCACCTGTCCCACAGGCAAGAGTTGCACCTACACCCCTTTCCCAAACCACCAGTTCTATCTCCCGTTTGGATATAATGCGTGCAAATTCAACATTTACGCCATTGACAAAAACATCTTTCCCTGAAATGACTTGCCCGAGTCTTTGGTGCGGATTACTATTGACATTATTTGTGAATACAACAAAATGCGGATTCCCCACACTTATGTAATCGCCTTTCACACCTTCAACCGTAAGGTCTTGACTGATCATTACAGGATTACCAATCTCCACTGAAACAATCTCAGGATTTATCTTGTCCACGAATCCCTTCAAAATCCCGTTACCAGTCTTAATCTCATATTCATTTTTACCGTTTTTTGTATAAAGAAGTGCACAACAGCACCTTAAGGCTGAGCCGCACATTTCTGCCATTGAACCATCAGAATTGAAAATGGTCATCTGTGGAATCTGACTATCCAGTATTACCAGACCGTCAGCACCCAGACCGAAATGGGGCAGGCAAACATCTTTGGCAAGCCGGGTTATTTGTTCAGAATTTTGTATCAGTTCTAAAGCATCGACTATGACAAAGTCATTTCCCTGTGCCTGCATTTTTACAAATGGTATATTCATCGACCCTAATCTCTGATAAAATCTCGAAATGAAAACATACCTTTTTTGTCCTTGACCCACATGGCAGCACGCAAGGCACCTATAGCGAATCCTGATCTGTTGCGCGCTCTGTGCGTAAGCTCGATTGTGTCGGCTTCGCTGTCAAACCCTACTGTATGAGTGCCCGGAATCCAGCCTGCTCTGACACTGGCAAAGTGAAGTTCTGTGGCTTCGATTTTCCCATCCGGTTTGCCATACTGCAGGCTTTTCTTATTTTCCATTTCATCAAGCAGAATCTGACCCAATTCCCTTGCTGTTCCGGAAGGGCTGTCAGCTTTTTGTCTGTGATGCTGTTCCAAGCCAAACACATCATACTCATCATATAGTGAAAATACTCGTGCCGCTTTGGCTACTATTTCGTAGAACAGGTTCATTCCGATTGAAAGATTGGAACCATATAATGCTCCAATTCCTGAAGCTTCAACCAGCATTTTCACCTCATCCAGGTGATTAAACCAGCCGGTGGTCCCAATCACCAGGTTGCGTTTACATTTGCAGACCTGTTTGATGTTGTCCAATACTGCTTCAGGATGGGAAAACTCGATACATACTTCTGCATCCCCGAGTGTGGTATCCGATATCTCTTTAGCGCAACCATCCTGCAATGGGTCTATGATTGCCACGATTTCCAATGGGAAGCGGACAGAAAGTTCTTTCACCATCCTGCCCATCTTGCCATAACCGATTAAAGCGACCTTGGTCATAACCACCTCAAGCTTCGGTATATGCTTTTATAATCTCTTTTACAGTATTGGCTCCGGCTACCAAATCGTCAATCAATATGTTTTCATCAACTGTGTGGTAGCCATGCATGCCCGTTCCGGCTATTATCATGGCAACGCCTTCCGCATTGATGATATTGGCATCGCTGCCTCCACCTCCCTTTACAAATCCGGGTTCAATTCCCAGTTGTTGCAGGGCTCTGCGCGCTACCTTGACCACCTGGTGCGATTCATCCATATAAAAAGACTTATACTCATTCTTTACATCAATTTCTACTTTTGCTTCGATATTTTCCAGTTTATGTCTGGCAGCAGCTTTTTCAAATGCGGAGACGATGTCGTTTGTAACCTGAGCCAGTTTTGCTTCATTATGGCTTCTGGCTTCCCCCTTTACTTCCACAAGGTTGGGAACGATATTGGTGGCTGTTCCGCCTGAGATGATTCCGATATTGGCTGTTGTCTCAAAATCAATACGTCCGATGGGAATTGACGCTATTGCTTCCGAGGCAATGCGGATGGCGTTGATTCCCTTTTCGGGTTCAACTCCGGCATGTGCTTCTTTGCCAAAAATCTTTACTTTTATCGTGTTTTGGGAGGGTGCACCAATCATGAATTCGCCAATATCTTCTGAATCAAAGGCATATCCGATTTTGGATTTAAGCTTTGACTTATCAAAATAACGTGCCCCCAGCAAACCAATTTCTTCACAGACTGTAAATAGTATTTCTATAGGAGGATAATTATAACCCGTTGAGATCAGGTCTTTGATGCCATAGATGATTTCTGCAACACCGGATTTATCGTCTGCCCCCAGAATTGTGGCAGTTGCTGATGTAATCCTTCCGTTGTTTACTTCAGGTTGGATGCCGTTTCCCGGTCTGACCGTGTCGATATGAGCGCAAAGCAAGATGGGCGGCAGTTCTGTCTTTCCGGGCAGAAAAGCATAAATGTTGCCGGCGTTGCCACCGGTCTGCTCTCCGCATTTATCTTCCTCGACCCTGAATCCCAGTGAGCTTAAATCGGCTTTGATTTTGTCTGCAATCGCTCTTTCATTTCTGCTTTCGCTGTCTATCCGGACAAGTTCCTGGAAATACTCAATGATGTTTTGTTGCATGAAAAATCTCCTGATGTTTTATTCTTCTGATGCAAATACTCTAATCAATGCTGTATATTTTTTGTCAAAACAATCTTTCAGCCTGTGCTGTATTATATAGTTTGGCAGAGCATCTAAGCAAAGAAAAAACCGGTCTGCGGAGACCGGTTTTATTCAAACTCAATTTAGTTAAATAAGAATGCTGAATCAGGAGAAAGCCTCTGCCAGACCGCCTGCCATATTCATGATGGCACCTGCCAGCATAATCCAGAGCAACACTCCGATTGCCATAAAAATCAATTGCGCCACCGCCCAGTTTTTGCGGTTGGGATTTTCGGTTGAACTGGCAGCCCAGACTATCAGCATGATTATGTTCACCAAAGGGATAATCATAATCAGCATGGTTACTATCCAATTACCGATTGACATTACCGGCGCATCACCCGGACTGCTGCGATAAGACTGTTCTGATGGTCTGTTTACATTCTGATACTCTTCCATCTCATTCCTCCCATTCTTTTGATGATTGTAGAATATTTATCCATAATATTGTGTCAAGCACATTTTAACTTTCTCCCCCTTCCTTCCTGTATCCCAACTTAAAATCCACGTATAGTCCACATGGCATCCACCTGGGCTAACCCCAGGAGGACCCCGGGTGGATATCAGGACTATCCTTGGGTGGGATACATGGGCGATTAAAGATGAGAGAACTTTGGGTAGAGAAATTAAGCATCAGTCTGCCATATTTACCTTGACAAATGCAAGCAGTTAATTTACATCATTGTCAATATTTGAAATGAGTTGTAATGTCTTGATGAAAAAAATACTCGCGACCCTGTTGTTTTGCCTGCCTTTTATTCTGGCAGGACAGGTGACAGACAGCACCAGCACTTCCCGCACCAGGTTCAGTTTCAGTGGCAATACAGGCTATCTGACAACCGGTGCGGAAACATATTCTCAAATCCGTCTGCTTCCTGAGTTAACCTTTGGAAAATTTGGAATTGGTCTGGATATAGACCTGCTGATCAATTCGCGGGTTAACATCCGCAACGCTGATTGGGACGGACCTGAAGACATTTTGAGTAAAATCTATTACCTGCGTTATGCAGAACGTGGAAATCCATTATATGTCAAAGCCGGGGGCTTTTCAGGATATACTCTGGGGCATGGTCTGATCATGAACGACTATACAAACAGACTGCTTTATCCTGACCAAAAAAACTTCGGTGCTGCAGTCGGATTCAATCTCAATCTGCCACTCAGACCAAGCGGAGAAATCTTTTCTGCCGACCTGTTTAAGAATCAAATCCTGGCAGCTCAGGCAGCTATCAAACCTTTTACAAAAGAGACTTCCCCCCTGCTGGCAGAATTAACCATCGGAGCTACAGGAGTCTGGGACAGAAACCAGTATGGCAAATATGATGATAAAGACGGCGACCAGATTCCGGATGTGATTGACCCCAATCCCGGATTAAAGAATTATCGCAACGATCTGGATGGCGACCATTTGCTGAATTCGGAGACTCCTGATGCTTCCGGTCAGTATCAGACTGACGACCCGGATATGGATGGGGACGGAATCCTCGATTCTCCTGAACTAAACAGCTATGTGGAAGCGAATCTGGAAGTGCTGGATCCGGATTTGAATCAATTCCTCGATAATGAAATCAGGACTTTGAAGCGTTATGGTAAAGCTGACGATGTAACAATTGGCGGCATTAACTGCACTCTGCCACTGGTTTACTCACCTGCATTCAGACTTGATACCTATGCAGAAGCTGCACAAATCAGTGGTTTTGGGAAAGGTTTTATCTTCCCAGCCCTTGCTGCCGGATTCTCTGTATTCAAGATAAATCTTGAGCTGCGCAATTTTTCAGACCGGTTTATCCCCGGATATTTCGATTATCTGTATGACGAACAGCGCTCCGGCATACTGGGGGATTCACTGCTAACCACCAAGAATCAGTTGTTACAGGAGGCACGGGCATCCTATGGCTGGTATGGCAAAGTCGAAGCCGAAATCGGCAAAGTGGTGATAGCCGGTTTTTCCTACCAGGACATGCACGATGGTTATCTGCCCACCGGTAAATCTGTTACAGCCAAAATCAGTCTAGACCCCCAGCTTCTTCCCCAGCTCAAGGAAGCATATATCAGCTACAGCCAAGCCAATGTGCCGTATTTATCTGCAGCAAGAATGCAAACACCCTCTGCCATGATAAATGGCGTTGCTTCCTGTAAGTTGTCCAGTCGCTCTGTCCTGACCGGCAGATATGCAGAAAGATATGTAGACCTGGATGGTAACAACCAGATCAAAGGCAGCAATGAAATAATCAAATCGCTGTCCTTGATTATCGAATACAGATTCTAACTTATTGAGATGCCTCACCATGAAACAAAAAAAGGCTTGCCAGACGGCAAGCCTTAAGTTTGATCTCCTAATTGGATAATAAACTGATTTATCTTAACACGAATTGTCTGAAGGAAAAATCAAAGCGATTTCACGTTTGGCATGATCAATCGAGTCTGAAGCATGTACTGCGTTTCGGGTGACAGTTTCGCCATAAATGTAACGAATCGTGCCGGGTCGCCTTGTTGCGGGATTGGTCACTCCCACCAAATCGCGTAAAAGCTCAACTGCGTTTTCCTTTTCCAGGATTAAGGCAACTGTTTGTCCGGAAGTCATAAACTCAACCAGTCGCTGAAAAAACTCCTTGCCGATATGCTCTTCGTAAAACTTATCAGCCAAAGCCAGGTCAAAAGTAAAAGATTTAATCCTAACAATGTCAAATTCATGCTTTTCAATAATGGTAATAATTTCACCAATATGACGGTGTTGGGTGGCGTTTGGCTTAATCAATAAAAGGGTTTGTTCTGTCATTTCTGCAGATATACGGTCTCAAAATAATCCAGTGCAGCTACTTTGATAGCGATATCGCGATTCAGCATACTACTCATGTTAATCTTGTGCTTGAGGATATTGGTCCAGATTTCGTATACTTCATTCGGTTTGAAATCGTTGCCTGTGTATTGCTTCAGCATCATAGCGTAGAATTCGTCGCGGTCGTTATCCACTTTACCGATAATCAGCTTTTGGCTATCCTGCAAAACATCATAATCCTTGTATCGAATATCAACAACTGCATAGCCAAGCTTCAGCAGGTTTTCGTAATTTACTTGAAAATCATCGGTTGGTGCCATTTCTTCTCCCTTTTTACTATCTTTGTGCTCGACAGAATTAGATTTTAAAGAATAGTAGTTCAAATTATAGAATCAGGTCAGGCAGTCAAGCATAATATTAGTTAATATCAGACAAAAAGCAGGTTATATTATGTCATTATTCAAACTCGTATCGGATTACCAACCTTGTGGGGATCAGCCCCAGGCGATTAGTGAATTAGTGGAGGGTGTCAAACAAAACAGGCAGTATCAGGTTTTACTGGGAGTAACCGGCTCCGGTAAAACATTTACCATAGCCAATGTAATAGCTCAAAGTGATATGCCTGTCCTGGTCTTATCCCACAATAAAACACTGGCTGCTCAGCTTTATGGTGAGATGAAACAGCTTTTCCCTGAGAATGCTGTTGAGTACTTTATCAGCTATTATGATTATTACCAACCCGAAGCTTATATCCCAGGCAAGGATATTTATATTGAGAAAGATGCCGATATCAATGAGCAGATCGAAAAGCTGCGCCTGAGAGCCACTATGTCGCTTATGGAAAGACGGGATGTTATCATCGTGGCATCAGTATCTTGCATATATGGTTTAGGTGTTCCTGAAGAATACAGGGAAGCATTAATCCGGGTAAAAGTTGGCGATAAAATGGATAGGGAAACTTTGATGCAAAGGCTGGTGACTGCACACTACAGCAGAAACGATATCGCTTTTGAAAGAGGAGCTTTCCGGGTCAGGGGTGACACAGTCGATATCTATCCCGCTTATCTGGAGCATTGCCTGCGGGTTGAGTTTTTTGGTGATGAGATAGTATCCTTGGAAAAACTGCATCCGATTACTTATAATTCCTTGGGAAAAGTCTCTGAATATCCGATTTATCCGGCAATCCATTTTGTGATGTCCGAAGAAAAGTTACGTGGTGCTTTGCATTCTATTGAACAAGAACTGGAAGAAAGACTCTCTTTCTATAAGGAAAATCAGAAATACGTCGAGGCAGACCGTCTGCAATCACGCACCAAGTATGATTTGGAAATGCTCCAGGAATTGGGTTATTGCTCAGGCATAGAAAACTATACAAGACACCTTACAGGAGCAAAACCCGGTGAGCCGCCGGATTGTCTGCTGGATTACTTTCCTGAGGATTTCCTGTTTATTATCGATGAGTCACATGCTACTATTCCTCAAGTGCATGGAATGAATGGCGGAGACTTTACCCGTAAAAAGAACCTTGTGGAATACGGATTCCGTTTACCTTCGGCATTTGACAACAGACCTTTGCGTTTTGACGAGTTTGAGCGTTATCTGAAAAAAGTTATATTCGTTTCAGCCACGCCTGCTGATTATGAATTAGAACTGACCCACGGTGAAATTGTGGAACAGATTATCCGTCCTACGGGATTGCTGGATCCGCTGATTGAAATCAAACCGATCAAACATCAGGTGGACGACCTGATAGGACAGATTACGGAACGGACTTCCCAAAGTCAAAAAGTGCTTGTCACTACTTTAACCAAACGAATGGCAGAAGACCTTACCACCTATCTGACCAATGCCGGAATCAGGGTGCGCTATCTACACAGTGATATCGACTCCATCGAACGAATAAAAATCATCCGGGGTTTACGGACTGACGAGTTTGACGTTATCGTAGGCATTAACTTGCTGCGTGAAGGTCTCGATTTACCTGAAGTTTCGCTTGTGGCAATCCTCGATGCTGACAAAACCGGCTTCCTGAGAAGTGCCAGGTCACTGATTCAGACATCCGGACGCGCTGCTCGTCACGTTGACGGTAAAGTCGTCTTTTATGCCGACGAGATTACTGACGCTATTAAAGAAACTGTCAGTATAACTAATTATCGCAGGGAAAAGCAACTTAAATATAACCAGGACAATAACATCACCCCACAGAGTATCATGAAGTCTCTGGAGCAGATTCAAATAGCAACTGCCATTGCCGAAGGTTATGATCTGGATAAAAAAACCAAGCCTGACAAGAAAACCGCCAAGAACGAGTTTATGGAGTATCTGGAGCTCGACAACAAAGACAAGGTAATTGAGTTGCTCAGAAAGGAAATGCGGAAAGCAGCTCAAAATCTCCAGTTTGAAAAAGCTGCCGAAATCCGTGATCGCATACTTGAATTGGAAAGCATTCAGGTTGATAAAACTAACGAAAGTGTTTAACTGATTTGATTAGCCAGGATTTTATTTAACTTGCTTAATATTATCTGATTAAAAGAGTTGAAAGTTCTGCCCTAATTTTTTGCCAGAGGGGATGGGAAGACCCTTCCGGAGCTGCTTTTATTGCATCGGGAATATCTTTGTTCCCAATAAAAGCTCCGGGTTGACTATCCATCACATATATCCTGTCAGAAAGCCTGATTGCTTCGTCAATATCATGCGTCACCAGGATAATTGTCTGCCTCAGACCCGACCTGATAGAGAGCAGCCATTGTTGCATCTGTAAACGGGTTAGGGCATCCAGATTGGCGAATGGTTCGTCCAACAGCAAAATTTCTGCTTCCGTCATTACTGTCCTGAGAAAAGCTGCCCGTTGTTTCATACCGCCTGATAACTGGGCAGGTTTATAATCAGCATAATCCTCAAGCCCGAATTCTCTAATCAGTCGTTGAGCTTTTTCTTTTTCCTGCAGTAAATCAGCTCTTCTGATACGGCTGGGAAGTAAAGCATTGTCCAGCAGGGATAGCCAGGGCAAAAGCAAATCCGACTGCGGCATATAGCCAAATTTACCTGCTTTTCCGGTAACATCTTCTCCCTGCAAATAAATCCTGCCCGAATCCGGTATCGTGATACCGGCAATCAGTTCCAGCAGTGTGCTTTTTCCACATCCGCTGGAACCGATTATCGTAACAAATTCATGTTCCGCCACCTCCAATTCTATATCCTTGAGGACAAGAACGTTTCTGCCCTCAAAGAGAAAGGACTTGCTGATATCTTGCAAGCGGAGGATGTTTTTCATAGACCTGTGTTACTTTACAGGCAGAAAAGCGTTTGTATAAGCTGAGTTAACATCTATCGGCTTGGCGAGAAGCTTTTGACTAACCATCCAGTCTGCAAAATTCTGCCAGACATCCTGCCTCTGCATCCCCCAAACCGGGCTGTCAGCCTGATACTGTGTGCTGAGGAATTTCTGACTGGCTCTAACCAGTTCAGGTTTTAGTTCGGGAGCATGTTTTAAAAGTATGCCCGCAGCTTCATCAGGATTAGCTATGGCGAAGCTGTAACCTTCATCGGCAGCTTTGACAAATCTTTTCACAAGTTCCGGATTGGTCTTGATTATGTTATCGCTGGTTATCAGGACTGGAGTATAATAATCGAGCGCAGGTTCCAGATCTTTAAGCGGGATATAATTGAGTTCCATTTTTCGCAGTTTTGCCTCAATCCCGTCCCAGCCTTCGTAAATCCATTCGAAATCAGCCGTTTTGCCGATTGTGGAAAAGAAATCTGTAATACCTGAAACAATAGTCACTTTGTTTATATCGGAGTTGTTATTCTGCATTACAGCAGTTAAAACTGCCTTTTCAGAAGGTGAATCCCACGAACCGTAGCGCTTGCCCTCAAAGTCTTGGACGCTTTGGATACCGGATTCCTTTAGAGCGGCAAAGCCTGAAGTATTATGCTGAATGACTGCTGCCACAGAGACCAGAGGGATACCTTCGGCACGAGCTCGGGTTACGTTTTCCTGATAAGATACGCCAAATTCGCTTTTACCGGTAGCAACTATCTGGTCAGTGTATCCTTGTCCCGGTTGCACTATCTTTACATCCAGTCCTTCTTGTTTGAAAAATCCCTTCTCCAGCGCTACATACAATCCTGTATGATTGGTATTGGGAGTCCAATCCAGAGTTACTGTCACAGGAACGTTCTGTTTTCCCGCTTTTTGGCAGGACACAGCCGAGAGCAGCAAAATTATGAGCAAAAGCACGATTAGCAGAGTCTTATACATTGTTTCTTCCTTTTATCTTTTTTATTATTTACTTAAACTTATCATACATTGGCTTTAACCAAAGCTTTGAAGCACCCTGTAATCCTCCTGGCATCCACTTGGGCTTAGCCCAGGAGGACCCCACGTGGATCCCGGGTTGGATCAAAGCAGGAAATCTGCTCAGGCTCTGGGATGATGCAATCTGTGCGTTTCAACCAGA
>DAHVPA010000330.1 GCA_027318525.1 Candidatus Cloacimonadota bacterium
CCACAGTATTCCACCAGTTTGGTAAAGGGAGTGCCGATGCGTGCTTTGAGATTATTGGGCTTGGCAACGATGGAGCCGGTTACACTGATTACTCTTTCCACCAGAGGTTTATTATAGCGCACTGCTTCATAGATGGCAACTGCCGTGCCCACGTTTTGCACCACGACCTTGACTGCCATCGGCAATCCACCGCGGTTCGGGACTTTACGTTTGGTGGCTGCATAGATGAGCTGCTTTTCCGCACCCTGGGGATAACGCAGTTTCAATCCCACCACATTGATATTGGACTCACCGGCTGTGAGTTTTTCCATAATTGCAATGACGTCAGGTTTATTGGCTTCAATGCCGATAAAGCCTTGTTTGGCACCCAGGACTTTCATGATAATCTTCAGCCCTTTGAGGACGTCTTCGCTGCGTTCCAGCATCACCCTGTAATCTGAGGTCAGATAGGGTTCGCATTCCACTCCGTTGAGGATAACGGTATCAATCGGCTTGTCTTCCGGAGGAGATAGCTTAACGATTGTCGGGAAGCCTGCTCCGCCCATGCCGCAGATACCTGCGTTTTTGATGCGTTCCTTCATGTCGGCAGGGGAAAGAGACATATAATCAGAATTATCGGTCAGTTCCACCCAGGTGTCGTTTCCGTCGCCGGTGATTTCAATTGCAGGCTGACTGGTTCCGCCGGGATGGGGGAAAAAGTCGATTTTGGTGACCTTACCGCTGATGGTGGCATGCTGGGGGATGGAGACAAAGCCTCCGGCTTCGGCAATGACCTGACCGGTTTTGACTTCGTCACCAACTTTAACGATGGGATTTGCCGGTGCACCAATGTGCTGCGAGAGCGGAATTATCACCCTGTCTGGCAGAGGCAGTTCCGTTATCGGTGCGTTTTTGGAATAGTGCTTAGAGTCATGGGGATGAACACCCCCTGGAAATGTCCTTAACTTCATTCACACTCCCTGCTGCTTTTCCTGAAGGCGGTTCAGACCTCGGAAAAGGCTGTCATACTAAGAATTTGCAAGCCATCTTTTGGATAGATAGTTAAATGGCAAGGAAAATTTTAAACAGCTTCACCTCTCTAGAACAAAGCTTTTCGTCTACATCATAAGGATTTGAAAACAAAATACTTGGTGTGCACTTGGCATCAACAACAGCACAACTGCTTTAGGGGGTTTACAGAGACTTTTCAGAGACTTATTCTCCATAGACTCACCGGAACGTCTTCATGTAATGAATGCTATTAAACTACAAACAGACTACCAGTCATGGCTTTTTAGAAATAAAAACAATTAAAACAACGATTAAAATAATATTTGACAGGATTAAATCAAATGTTATTTTATGCTTATGCGTCGGCTGGTCTATGGATCACGCACCGGTAATGACGTCAGGATAGGAGGAAGTTATGTCCGACAAAGTATCACTGCTTGTCAAATGCCCGCATTGCTCTGTTTCACTTATGGACCCTGAACATCCGGTGGATGATGCACCCGGCATCAGACTGGAAATCACCATCGGCAACAAAAAAGGTAATATCTGGCTCAGTTCAGTATATGAAAGCTACAGTCAGAAGGCAGACATTGTTATCCTCAAAGGCTCTGTAGCCGTCTTCAGTTGTCCGCACTGCCATGAAATCATCAACAGCAGGGACAAATGCGAAGCCTGCGATGCACCGCTGGTGCCCATGAATCTGGAACACGGCGGCAAGGTCACAATCTGTGCCAGAGCTGG
>DAHVPA010000331.1 GCA_027318525.1 Candidatus Cloacimonadota bacterium
GTTCAGTTGTTCGTCATTCCAGCGCAGGCTGGAATCCATATAAAACTGGTCCCCGTTCTTCAAGGGGAATCCGTCTTACCGACGCAAGCCGGTATCCGGTTCTTTCAATTTTCCATTCTCAATTCTCAATTAAAAGCCATCGGGTCATAAGGCAAGCCCTCCGGGGTCCTCGAAGCGATACGAAGTATCGGTTTGGGGTGGTTTAAGGGTGGTGGAGCGGGCATAGGCTTTTATCTTTTCTTAATTCGTAATTCATAATTCGTAAATAAAAAGGGCGGTATTTAGCCGCCCTTTACCTACTGAATGTCGTTGGTGAGGTCGGTCGCGTCTGTGATGTTAGGCAGAAAACCTGCGTTCACAGCTCTGGCGAGGGTGCGGACGTCTGCGTCCAGAGCCACGATGTCAGAGATTTGCACAGTGCTCAGGTCAACGTGGGTGGGGTCGCTGTCATACCAGGCATACATCATCTTCAGGAAGATGGAGAAGGCGCTGGGGATGAGCTGCGTTTTGGGCACGTTTTCCTGTCCGTTGCGGATGCAATAGAGCTTCAGGTCAGCGATGTAGTTGGCGTTGGAAGCGTGAAAGACAGATGCCAGATTCTTCAAAGCTGCGCCTTTGTCATGGTTGTTGGTGGTCAGGGTGGGATAGACATATTCCCTGCCGATGCAGAGCTTGTCATCGCGGTAAGACCCATAGGTCATTCCGTCCACAGTTCCCGAGTAGGTTTCAATCCCGAACTTGAATTTGACTTTCATAGAAATACCCTCCGAGGTATTGTTTTATTTTCCCCGGCTCTCACCGGGAATTTAATTCTTAATTCTTAATTTCGCCGCAGGCGGTTTATTATTAACCACGGAACACACGAAACACACGGAAGAGGGTCTCTTTGTATCACATGATCTTTTAATTCTTAATTCTTAATTTGCCGCCAGGCATTGTTCTCAGTTCTCAATTCTCAATTCTTAATTATTTGTTCTCTTTGCGCCTTGATTAGCTTTGCGCCTTTGCGTTTTCTCTTTTAATTCATAATTATCTATGCCTTACCTCAAACCCTTTTATATAATGACTTTACACTATATGAAAATACGCACCAAAAGTGCCTTAACTGCTTGACAAGAACATGGCTAAATATATTGTGTATCATATAATTAACGGGGAGATTCTAATGAAAAATCAATCAACAGAACAAATCATCCTGTCGTCTTTGGCTGATTTCAGCGGTTATTATGGTGCCATGTATCTCACAGAGCTGATTCACCATCCCAACCAGCCCATCCATGCCACCCAACTGCGTAATTTGTTTAATGAGCCCGACCAAGCCTGTCCGCTTGACTCTGCTCAACGTGCGGGAGAGGACTATGAGAGCGATTTTGACTTTATCCAGTCGGTCAATCTGCCCCCTTCGGTTAATCCCGGGGTGGAATTGCCCATTGAAAAAGCGGATAGGACTGCCATCGAACAGGTGAAAAAGCGTTTGGTCAAGGTTTTGGCTCAGATAGCCCATGCCCGGAACTGCCATGATGAAGCGCCGTTGGAAGACCTCTATGATGAACGTGACAAGCTTTTGGACTGGCTCAAACAAACAGTCAACCGATGGGGCAGACCCCGCTTTCTGGCTGACAATACGCAAAAAGACTATCAGACAGTCCGCAAGAACATCAATAAAATCATTGCCAAACTGGAAGCAGTATCACCCCAACAGGCTGAGTTTGTCAGAAACCACCT
>DAHVPA010000332.1 GCA_027318525.1 Candidatus Cloacimonadota bacterium
GGATTTAACCAATGATTGTCCCGTTGTTGGCGCTGTTATATATATGCCCGGGGTGTTGCTACTACCCCATTTCAACATGTCCATATCATAGTATGCACCGCCTTGGAAAATCTGATAACGGATTATAACAGAATCACCTGCTGGATTAAATACCATGTCCGGATAATATTCATTTACATCTATGAACGTGGTAGCATATGTCATAGTGGCATCAACATTCAAGGGGAACTGGTGTACGCTGTCGCCATGCGCAATCTGAACCTGATTAAAATTGGTTATGTATAGGGGTGATACCAATTCCAGCCAGAAATGCCCGTTGTCAGTAAACCACACTTCTCCCAAAATGGACATTGACCACGGATTGGCAGACAATCCTATTGAAACTATCAGAATTGCCATAGTTAAAAGGATAATCTTCATAACACCTTCCTACTTCATGACTGTAAATGTTGCTGTATCCAATATCCTGTTCCCACTGATGAGCCGGGCAAGGTAGAGTCCGGAAGCTGCTTCGGATGAGGGTTGCCAGCTTGCCATGCCTTTGGAGTTCATCTCTATTTGCCCGATGAAGCGTCCTTTGGCGTCATATATCCTGATGTAGCTGTCTCTGTAGAGTTTGGAATCACCGTCAAAAGCAAAGGATACAGATCCGGAAGCAGCGCTGTTGAAGGGATTGGGATATGCCTGCAGACCTTTCTTTACTATAGAGACAACCTCATCTTCTGTAGAAGTCATGTCTATCATAACATTAAAAGTTAATGTCTGATTTGGTTCCACCCAATATTGCTCGTCACGAACCACAATCCCGGTCAGGGGATGCTTGATTTTAAGTTTATACCTTCCGGGAAGCCATGAAGTTGTAAAAACACCATTCACATCTGTTGAGTCTTCATAGATATTCCAGTTATACCTGTAGATTGGTACATTGGCAATCGGCGCGCCAAATTGGTCGTGCACATTTATAATGATTGTGCATTGAGCGGTAGGATATCCTGTATTGCCGGGTGTGGGCGGCTCATCCTTATACCAAGCCCATCTATTATTTTCCCCATCATAATAATTGTTATACCAGTGCACGATAGACTGACCATCATAGGGTGGATTTATGCTATTGTTGAAACTACTGCCCCAACTCAGCCAATCCATCAGCCAAAAATTGCTGCCGGAGTTGTTCCCGATTGCTAATCCGTCACTGGCAGGATTCAAGACCAGGCTGGGAATCACCAGATTCAAATCTAACACCACTGTGCTATCCTGCGGAACAACGGAAAAATCAAAATTCAGGCTGTGATACACATCATTATGTTTGATATGTAATGATGCGCCACCCAACCAGAAGTTTTGTTCCGGATAAAACTCCACCATGCAATGCCCTTCATTAGTAAACCAGACTTCGGATAGAATCATGGGCATAATGGGATTTGCATACATCGCCGCACTCAGCAGCAGAATGGTCAAAACAAGCAGTGCAACCTTCATCTTTGCCTCCCCGGTTTGGCAGGTAAGTCTTTTGGGGTCTGATATGATAAATTCTGCCAGGTCAAATGTTTGTCAATCTTTTTATCTTTTAACCCAAATCCGGTCAAAATCTGCAATTACTGGGATGTTTCACCCCTGCCCCGGTTATTTCCCTCTCATCTTGCATGGACAGTTGTCCCGCTCTTTCCCCGCTGCCTCTCGGGAAAAGTCCGGGAGGCTGGCGGAGGCTGCGG
>DAHVPA010000333.1 GCA_027318525.1 Candidatus Cloacimonadota bacterium
GATTGATATTCTGGTCAATAATGCCGGGATAGTCGATATTGACGGGGTGGAAGCCACCACTTTGGATAAGTGGAACAAAATCATCGCCGTTAATCAGACCGGCACCTGGCTGGGCATGAAATATATCATTCCTTTAATGAAAAAGGCAGGAGGCGGCTCCATTGTCAATATCTCCTCCATCTACGGATTGATTGGCAGCGGAACTTCCGCAGCTTATCAGGCTTCCAAAGGAGCAGTGCGCATCCTCTCCAAAACCGCAGCCATGGAATATGCCAAAGATAACATCAGAGTGAATACCATCTTCCCCTGAGCCATTGATACTCCTATGGTTGAAGCTGCTTTAACAGATGCGGCTTTACAGGGTATGCTGACCCTGGTGCCTATGAAACGTATCGGCAAACCCATGGAAATTGCCTATGGCGTGCTCTATTTTGCCAGCGAGGAAAGTTCCTACACCACCGGGGCTGAACTGGTCATAGACGGTGGCTGGACAATCCCTTAGAGGTTTTATGATTTGTAATTCATAATTCATAATTAAATGGGATTATACCATCTCTCGTAACCGGGCATGGGAGGCAGCAGTCCTGCTTCGATAGCAGTCTTGAGCGACCTACAGGGTAAATCATCAATAATGATCTGCTGCCGGGTAATGGTCTTGAGGTCAACCTCCATGGGCATGGCTTTCTGCAGGGCATACATCATCTTAAGCCAGGCTGTGTTCCAGGCGGCAAGCGGTTTGTGACCATATTCCTTGCTGTCGTTGTAAAACATGATATAATCCCTCAGGTTCTGCCTGTAACCCTCGGAGGGATTAATATGCTTGAGGTTGGTCATGATGGAAGTTATGCGTTCGTTATTGTGAGTTAACTTGGGATACTTGTAAGGACGCATCAAGGTCTGCTTGATTTTGGGATTGTAATAGTAAATCGCTTCATCCACAGTTCCAGTATAACCTGCCAGGTTGCGCTTAAGATATACCTTCATAATCTCCTCCCAGACTTTTTTCAAATATAAAATCAAAATATCTGATATCAGAAATGTGTCAAGTAAAATTCACTTATATATCTGATGTAATACTATTGTAGTTCCCGGGTATATACCCCAGAACTACCCGGGAAGTACAAGAGATATACCCGTGAATAAATAAAGAAAGAAATAAAGAAAAATCAGGATTGTGGACTGGGGAAAACGCACAGAAGACAAATGATAGAAATAAAAGGGCTGAAGCTCCGTCAGAAACTCAGCCCTTTATGATTGATTTATTAACTCATTATTTGATATAGTTCAATATCTGGTTGGCACGGGCTAAGAAGTCTTTCAGCTCGTTGCCGCTGAAAGCTTTCTGTTCCAGTAAAGACAAATCGTGGATGTAGGCGCAGAGGTTCTTTAATTCATCAGTCTTACCGGAGGCAGAGAGTTCCAGGATTTTCTTGATAGTGGGATTTTCCTGGTTTACGATCAGGGTGTGGTTCCTGAGCATGGTGCCGCCTTCTCTGTTCTGCAGCATATCCATGTCATGGAAGCGGCGCATGAACTCGTTAAAGACTATCATGCCGGAGATGTCGTTGCTCTTGAGACTCTTGACCTCGACCTTTACATCTGTGTAAACATGGTCAAACAACTCTTTCCAGACGTCTGAACCGAGCTTTTCCCTGACTTCGGTGGGCAGGTCATAGGGTCTGATTATGGATTGTTCTTCCTTCTGGGTAA
>DAHVPA010000334.1 GCA_027318525.1 Candidatus Cloacimonadota bacterium
CCATCCACGCAATAACTACCTAGGATCCACCTGGGCTCACCCCAGGAGGACCCCAGGAGGACCCCAGGTGATTGCCAAGGTGTGTATCAGGAAGGAAAGGGAAGCTTGATACGATATGTTCAGCGCAATAACAGGATTTTATCAATGACAGCTTTGGCGGAAGCGTATTTCTTGCCATTGATGTAATAAAATCCTTTGTTTTTGGTAACGGTAAGTTTATGGGTGGAAATCCCGTATTTGACATACAGCACAGCGTAGGTGGTATATTTGAAATCCGAAATGATGTATTTGCCATCCAAGCCTTTGGCAAGTATGACCAGCTCTTCGTCATCAAAACTGAATTCAACATGTTTGGGACGTTCCAAACTCACCACATGCAAAGTCTTTAGATTGCAGTATTCGCTGTATCCGTAAAAGGGCAGAACCACGTTTTGAAATTCAACTTTCTTGGATGAGCCGCAACCTGCTAAAATGACAAGAAGCAGTACAAATGGCAGGAGGATAAAGATTCTTTTCATGAAACACCAGCCTGTAATGATTTTTGCAGATGCTTGGCAGAAAGCGGAGGGTTTGTCAATCTAAAAGATGGCGGTAGGTAAAATCTAAATAAAAAAAGATGGTCGGGATGACTGGATTTGAACCAGCGACCACTTGAACCCCATTCAAGTACGCTAGCCGGACTGCGCTACATCCCGACCTTATGAATGGACAAAAAAATCAGCAGGCTTATTTTGGCAAGCAATTTTTCAGATTGACAACCAATGCGTTTGTGAGACGAGGAATCATTAAGCTAAAACTTATTAGTAGAAAGTTATAAATGAGAAGCTAGAAAAGCATGAGTTTAATCAGACTTGATAACGTCGGCATTGAGTTTTCCGGCAGCTTCCTGTTCAAGGACATAAGCTGCACAGTGGAGCACAACAGCAGAATTGGCTTAATTGGAGCCAATGGCTGCGGCAAGACAACTCTGCTCAAAATCATGCTGCGCGAAATCGAACCTAGTCTGGGCAACGCCAGCCTGTCTAAACAGATGAAAGTGGCATATCTTTCTCAGGTGCCGGAGTTCGAAACAGAACTTACGGTGGAAGAATACATCCGCTCAGCCCGGGAAGATTTGCAGTCAGCCTGGAAAGGTATCCTTACTGCTTCGGCAGCAAATGATCTGAATGCGTTGCATAAAGCGGAAGAACGCTTCCATAATCTGGGCGGTTATAATTTCGATACTGAAATGAAACTGACTCTAACCGCACTCAAATTCAAACCTGAGCTCTGGAACCGCAAACTAAATACCTTCAGCGGTGGTGAAAGAACCCGCCTTGCTTTGGCATATATTCTTCTTAGTCAATACGATTTGCTGCTTCTGGATGAACCCACCAATCATCTTGACATTGCGATGATTGCCTGGCTGGAAAAATATCTCTCAGGACAGTCCAGACCTTATCTCATCATTTCCCATGACAGAACCTTTCTGGATAGAACAGTAACCACGATTTATCATATGGAAAACGGTTCGCTTTCCGTAACCAAGGGAAATTATTCGTCCTGGTATGAAGCAAGAAAAATACGGCTTTTGGAACAGGAAAGGCAATGGAAACAACAGCAGAAATGGCTCAGGGAACAGAACGACTTCATTGCCCGCAATATTGCAGGGCAGAAGACCAATCAGGCTAAAGGCAGACTCAAGATACTGAACCGCACCGAGT
>DAHVPA010000335.1 GCA_027318525.1 Candidatus Cloacimonadota bacterium
GAATCGCCGCCGGCTGCACCGATTTGGCTGATATCCAGCCCACCCGGCATTTCATCGGAAAGAAAGCCATTGGGCAAAGTCGTTTCATTCATAAAGGTGCGTCCGTTCTGTTGAGAGAAATGCGCCATACCCAAAAAGCCGTTTTCCAGCGTAGTGGTTGCTCCGGGACGGTAGATATAAAGCTCGTCCGGAGGTCCGTCGGCATTGCCGTCTTCGTTCATGTTCAGCCTGTAAACCAGCAGACCCGAGCCGGGCAAATTGCCGTCGTAAATACCAAAGGGCTTACGGTATTCCACTACATAATATTCAGTGTTGCGCCAGGAAGGAATGCGGTAGATGTTATTGGTGGACGACCAGACTGAGTTTATGGAATAGGTGCCGGATTCGGTCAGGATAGGTGCGGCAGATACCCACTCCACATATTTGTATTTCATCCAAGCGCTCATGGACTGGGGTGGATTGCTGTTGGCACACATCAGGTCCCATTCACCGATGGGGTCGATGGTGGAATCATAGTATCTGTAAAGGTCGGGGGCGCCCAATGTATGAAACATCTCATGGCAAAGCACACTGGTTCCGGAGCTGTTGAGAAAGCTTTCCAACTGGAAGTTGAAGTCAAAAACTCTTGCCCCGTTGATATAGGCGGTGGAGTTGTAAATAGACCAGCGGTGCGGCCAGAGCAATGTTGCCCAGGCAGTGGTTGAACCTTGCACAATGAAACAGACATTATCCACATCGCCATTGTCATCCGCATCCAGATCAAGAGTGGGCGGAACCTGGCTGCTGATGTAATTGATGGCATTGGTCAGGAGCATGAATTCCCTTTCGGCACGCATGTTATCGTCATTTTCGTCATAACCGATGGGATTGGAACCGGTTAGGGGCATATAATATCCGCGGGGCATGGAATCCACGTAGCAGACGATAGTTCCGTTATTGGGAATCGGGTAGTAATGCGAAACAATATCCAACTGGTTATAGGAGACAGCCTGGAAATAGTTACGCATGGAATTATATCCCGGAGTTGCGGTATTAAACAGGTTATCATAGTGGGGAAGCGTCTGCGTAAAATCAGGACTGTTGGCGAATTTGATAAAGACGACCAGATTGTTGATTGTGCCGAAATGCGGTGCGCGTTCATCCCTTGTGGTAGGATTCATCTGTTCTGCCAGCGCGTATTTGTTGCGGATTTGCGCTTGTGAAAGGTTTATCCCTGTTCTAAGCCCCAGCGCTGCGGGGTCACTCTGTCCGACGTAATATCCGGAAGCCTTCAGTCCCTCACCCTCCGGAACTGCCCAGGTGAACCAACCGGTTACCTTGTCCTGGATGATTGTATAGTTACGTTCGTCATGCAGCCAATTGTGAAATTCGTCACCACTGGCGAGGACGTTCAGTTCAGTCCCATCGGGTTGCTGTATGGTCACAGGCTGGTTCAGCAGCCTGGCAGAAAACAGGGTCAGGCTCAGACTCAGACAGATCAGGATGAGCAATGCATTTCTCATAAACATACTCCAAATGTGATGTTCATTTTTTAATAAATATAGCACATTTTGTTCCCTGAGCAAATATAAGCGGATTGGTGACCTAAAATTCATCTGAAACAGGATGTGAAAAAAGCCGGGAAAACAGGGTCAGGCTCAGACTCAGACAGATCAGGATGAGCAATGCATTTCTCATAAACATACTCCAAATGTGATG
>DAHVPA010000336.1 GCA_027318525.1 Candidatus Cloacimonadota bacterium
GCCATGCCCCGTTCTGCCACAAAGCGCGCCACCTTGTCAATCATGATGTGCGCTTCTTCCGGTGTAATCGTAACTTTTAAATCATTCATCCTATAATCCGTGACAGGCGGTCATGACATAAACCTTTGTTGCGCCTGCTTTGAGCAGGACTTTGGCGGCTTCATTGACCGTTGTGCCGGTTGTGAAAACATCGTCTATGAGCAGGACGCTTTTCCCGGAAACATCGTCTTTGCCTGATACGAAAGCATCCAGCAGGTTGGTGCGCCTGGCAGCAGCGTGCAGCTGAGTCTGGGTCCCGGTATTTATCCTGCGGGTCAGAGCCTTTTTCAGTAGCGGTTTGCTCATTTTTTTAGCCAGTTGGGCAGCAATCAGTTCACTCTGGTTATAACCGCGTTCCCGATGCCGCACCCGATGCAGGGGGACGGCTGTCAGACAATCAGCCTGCATAATCTCCGGTTCCATCTGAGCAGCTATGAACATCCGGTTGGCAAACCATCCGGAAACCGTATGCAAGCCCTGATACTTGAGCGCATGCACCAACGATTTGGCTGGTCCTTCATATAAGAAAACCGATACAGCCTGCGTGAAGACATATCCATTGACTGCGCAGTTATCGCATTCGTCTGCTTCATTGGGAATTCCGCATTTCGGACAATGCTGTTCCGGGAGTGGATTCAGCTTGTCATAGCAGCTGCCGCACAACCAGAGCTTCTGCTCTTCTATCCTGGCATGGCAATTGATGCAGACTGCCGGGTAAAGCGTGTTCAGAAGAGCCGCTGCTGCTATGCGGATGCCGTGCATCTGCCCTGTCACTCTATCTTGAGTTAAAATAATTCTCTATGGCTTGAATGATATATAGCCCGTCCTGCGAGACCACATGGTCGGAGGCAGCCCTTTCCGGATGCGGCATCATGCCCAGGACGTTGCGCTGTTCGTTGCAAATCCCGGCTATATTATCCAGAGCGCCGTTGGGATTGGCTTCCGGGGTAACATTACCCTCTTTATCGCAATAGCGAAAGACTATCCTGTCCTCATCCTGCAGAAGCTTCAAACCATCAGCATCAATGAAGTAGTTGCCTTCCTTATGCGCAATCGGGATATCCAAAGCCCTATACTTATCTAAGCCGAAGGAAAAGGGCGTTTCCGAAGTTTCCACCCGGATATATTGATGCTGGCAGATGAACTGCAAACTCGTATTCATCATCAATGCGCCGGGCAAAAGACCGCTTTCCGTGAGGATTTGAAAGCCGTTGCAGATGCCGAGCAGGAGTCCGCCTTTATGAGCATAACCGATTACTTCCTGCATAATGGGAGAAAACTTGGCAATGGAGCCGCAGCGCAGATAATCCCCATAGGAAAAGCCGCCGGGCAGGATGACCAGGTCCGGCTGCTGCAAATCCGTGTCCTTGTGCCAGATGTCGCTGACGGCGTGACCCCTTGATGCAAAAGCCTCCATGGCGTCATGGTCGCAGTTTGAACCGGGAAAGGTGATTACGCTTACTCTCATTTCGCTGTTACAGACTCCAGTTCAAAGCTATACTTCTCCGTATTGGGATTAGCCAGCAGCTTGTCGCAAAATACTTCCATCCGGTAAGAAGGTGATCCTGCCGTGAATTACCGCTACGTCGCCAGGATCATCGGCATCCTTCTGGTATTCGAGACCGTATTGATAGCCCCCGCTTTGATAGTCAGCCTT
>DAHVPA010000337.1 GCA_027318525.1 Candidatus Cloacimonadota bacterium
CACGCATCCTTTTATTCTGCGCGATGCCAACAAATGCATAAACTGCGGACGCTGCATCAGAACCTGCGCCGAAATCCAAGGTGCGGCTGTTCTGGGCTATATTTACAGAGGTTTCCCAACCGTCGTTGCTCCAGAATTTGGTCAAAGCCTGACCCAGACCAGTTGCGAATCCTGCGGTAAATGCATCAATGTCTGCCCCGTCGGAGCGCTGGTTGAGCGCAATCTGCATTATAAAATGAATCCTCTTGCCAAAGAAGTTACAGTCCAGAGCTGCGGAATCTGCGGCACAGGCTGCTCCATCAAAATCGAAACCCAGACCGGCAGGACAGTCCGCATTACCACTCCGGAAGAGGATGACCAACCCGTCTTCAATTCCGGTTTTAACGGCAGAAACATCTGCTACAAGGGACGTTTTGGCTGGCAAAGTCTGCTGGAAAAAGACCGCCTGACCACTCCTATGCATAAAACTGCCGAAGGCTGGAAATCAATAGGCTGGGATGCTGCAGCAGAGCTGATTAAATCGAAAGCTGCGCCGGGCAGGAATCTGCGCTTTGAGCTTACGCCTTATCTGACTATGGAAGAGATGCTCATGCTCAGGGAAGCTGCAGACAACACCAAGGGAATCCTTGCTGCCAACGGCATTCAGGTCAAATCCAGCGCTACCGAAACAGTTGCCTCCACTCCCGACAAAGCTTATCCGCAATTGGACAGCTACTCTGTGTATGTTGTGACCGGCAAAATCAGCCACACGCTGCGCACACTTTTACGTCTGCGTCAGAGACAAGGCAAAAAGCTGATTCTGGTCAATCCTCCCGAAGCCGGATTCAACCGCTTTGCCGATGAAAACTACAGCAATCTGGAAGCCCTTTCCTCTGATGAAAATATGCTCTTTATCTACAATCTGAACCACCTTACGGAGCAGGAAATCCAGGCTCTTCTACGCAAAGCTGTAGCTGTAAAACCTGACCGCAGCAATGTGCTCGTGACTTCGGACTTCCCCAATCTGAACGGATTGCAGGCACTGGGCATTGCATCTTCGGAGCAGGTGGCGGACATTATCATGGCTTATGGTGCATATCCGGAACACTCTGCTGATGCTGATTTCCGGATTGCCGTCGTGCCCTTCTTAGAGGAAGCTGCCCCTGTAGATTTGCTGCTGCCTCAACCGGCTTATCTGGAGCTGGATGGCACTGCTATTGCCAACAATGGCATCATCACCAGATTCCGCAATCCCGCCAAGAGTGACCTCTTTCATCGTCTGCTCAAGCTGATGTATGAACTGAACTGGATTTCTCCCGCTCTGGCAGAGCCTACTTATTGGAACAACAAAGCAGATGCCTTGGTCCAGTCAGCAGACTTTCTGCAGCAACGCACCATCGCTTACAGCTTGGCGTTACCTGCTGCCGAATACCCGCTCCAGCGCAGAATCCGCCAATTGCACGAACTCAAAAACCAGAAGCAGGAAGGCTTCCCTCCGGAACTCTAAACCTGCTTTGTCATTGATATCAGGCGCTGTCGAAAGATAGCGCCTTTTTGTTTGCACCTGACTTCACCCCAAAATCCTCCACAGCTCATCCTTGTTTCTTTCCCAATACCCAATCTATATCAAAAGCATATCTAATGGTAATCAAAAGTATATCAAATGTATTCTTTAATACATTTGATATACTTTTGGTATGCTTTTGA
>DAHVPA010000338.1 GCA_027318525.1 Candidatus Cloacimonadota bacterium
GGCAACGAAATTAAAGCCCTGGAAGGCAATGTTGAAAAGTTCAATGAAATTATTAATACAATCTCTGCCTCTGATGGCATAATCTGGGGTTTCCCTTTGTATTATCTGCTCGTTTCATCTCAATTAAAGCGGTTTATTGAATTGGTTTATGAAAGAAAAAGTGAAGCGGCTTTCCAGTCCAAACCCGTTGCGATTCTCTCCACTTCCATCCACTTCTGTGACAACTATGCCCTGAATTACATACAAGAGGTTTCTGAAGACCTGGGAATGAACTTCTTTGATTTCTACTCAGCCGATATGATGGATTTGACTAAGAAAACCGAAAGGGAGCGTTTGTATCAGTTCGGATCAAACTTCCTGAGTTTCATTGCTTCGGGTGTGCAAAATCCCAGGCAAAGCTTACCGCTTCAAGTCAATTTAAAGGAGCTAAAGATCTCGACTTCTGCAAGAAAAGTTAACACCTCTAAAAAGGTGGTAATTATCACAGATGAGCAGGAAACCAGTCATAGTCTCTGGCAAATGACTTTCTACCTGGCGAATATATTCAGTTCCCGAGCTGAAGTGATAAACCTGCATGATGTCAAAATCAACGGCGGCTGCCTGGGTTGTATCCGCTGCGGTTATGATTTCACCTGCGTGTACGATGGTCACGACGATTACCGCAAGGTCTATGAGAGCAAAATAAAGACCGCTGATATCATTATCTATGCCGGCAGTATTAAAGACAGATACCTGTCCGCGAAATGGAAGCAGTTTTTTGACCGCTCCTTTTTCCATAATCATACTCCTATGATAAGCGGAAAGCAGGTCGGCATGGTAATATCAGGCCCGTTCCGGCAGCTGGACAATCTGAAAAATCTCTTCCAGAACTACTTTGAAGTCCAGAATGTAAACCTGGCTGGCATAGTTTCCGATGACCAGGATGATTCTGCCACCGTCGAAAACCAGCTCTACAACCTTGCTGTGAAGCTGGCTGCCCTGGCTGAGCAGGAATACATAGCGCCCCTGACCTTTTTAGGTATCGCCGGCAAGAAGCTGTTCCGGGATGAACTCTATAGCAGGTTGAGGTTCCCCTTTGTCCGGGATTTTCAGAGTTACAAAGCAAGAAGAAACTTCGATTTCCCGCAAAAAGACTGGAAAACCCTGCTGATAAATAACTTTATAATCTTCCTGACCAGATTCCCCAAAATCAGGAAGGCAATATATACGGAACACATGGTTACCGGAATAGTCCATTCTTTCAGAAAAATCATTGATCAGGCTTGAGGAAAATGAGTAAAAGCATCGAGACCAAAAGAAGAATCCTTACCATCTCACTGGAGCTGTTCAACCATCTGGGTCCGGACAATGTATCCACAGTGCAGATCTTGAAGGCATTGCAGATCAGCCCCGGGAACCTGTATTACTATTACCGCAACAAAGAAGAAATCATCCGGGAAATCTATGAGCAATTGGTGTCGGAATACCAGCAAAACTGGAATATCGGGGAAATGCTCAGTCCGGATTTCAACGCTCCGGAAAGAATAATCAACAACCTGCGCATCTTCTTTAAATACAGGTTCCTGATGAATAACATGAGCGCTTTGGCAAACAACGATGCCATCCTCAGGGAACGGTTTATCGGGATTACCTCACTGCGCCAGAAAGAACTGGCAAGGTATTTCAGTATGCTCGAAGAGCAGGGAA
>DAHVPA010000339.1 GCA_027318525.1 Candidatus Cloacimonadota bacterium
CAGGACAATCATTGTGGAGCGTAAACGGAGTCACTTTGGATAGAGGTTATAGCGGAGCAAATTCTAAGATTATAGCCGATAATCACGATGGAGCATACATAATCTGGGATCGTGGAACCAATGCATCTTTTGAAGTTAAAATGCAGTTGATAAACAATAACGGATCAGTTGCTTTTACTGATTGGGGTCTGACTCTGGATCATTACAACGGTGCATATCCTGACATCTGTCTGACTGCCGATAACAGTGTAATTGTCAGCTACAGCCAAACCAACCTGAATCTTATCAAGAAAATCAACTATTCCGGTGATGTAGTCTGGTCAAGGCAGATTAGCAATCCGTATCCCATGTCGTTTTCGTATAATCGTTCCTATCTTATGCCGGTTGATTCAAACGAGTTGATTTACTTTGTAAATTATGCCACTGAAATTCTGGCATATAAATACGATTACGATGGAAACACTCTGTGGCAGAATCCCATCTCAATCTACGCATGCAGTCAGACTGAGTATATCTCAGATTTAGCGATAGTAAAAAACGGTCAGAATGTATTATTAGCCTGGAATTCAAGTAGTAATGGATTGCTTGCCAAGGTTGTGGATGCATCGGGGCAAAACGTATGGGCGGGATCAGGATTGTTGACGATATCAACAGATGGTAACATCAATCAAATCAGCTTACAAACGGACGGCAGTGGCGGATGCTATTATGTCTATAGAAGTCGTGAATCAAGTCCTTTCCAATGTCATAAAATCAGGGTTCAGCATTCTACAGCCATAGGAGCATTGTGGAATCAAGCTGTGCTGCTGGATGATGTTCCCATTTATGATCCGGAATGGATTTGTGTATGGGACTTTTTTCTTGCAACGCAGCTCAATGGTAGTGTGTATGTTAGCTGGTATGATATTCGTAATCAGCTAAGCGGTATCTATTCACAGGGTGTAAACCAAACAGGTGGTTTATTATACGCTCAGTCCGGTATTGCGACAATCACCGGCATAATGGGTTCCATTAGTTATCCCGCTATAGCCGTTGCAGCAGATAAGGCTTTTGTCTTCTGGATTAAGTATCCATCAGAACTCCAGACAACAACCGATTACAATGGTGAGCTATATTTTCAGGTGGTTAACTACAACGGCGTTATCCAATATCCATCAAATGGAATTAGTCTAAACTCCGGTGTAAATACCAAAATCAGCAAGCTGCAGGCAAAGACAACTCCAGACAGTAAAGTAATCATCTCTTGGCTGGAAAATAATGCTAATGGTTACAGTCTCAAGGCACAAATGCTGGACTCAGATTCAAACCAACTGTGGGAGCAGAACGGTAAAGTAATTGTCAACAGCAGCGCAGAAATCAAAGAGTATGCCATTTCGTTTTACAATGAAGCAGTTTACTTCATCTGGTACAGTGACTATAACAGTGCATATGACAGGATATTCGGACAAAAGCTTGTTAATGGCAATATCCAGTGGGTAACATCAGGAAAGCAACTAGTAACTACCAATCCTGCTTTGGCATCTGATGATTATACTGCAATCAAGATCAAGGACAATCATATCTGCTGGGTTTCTCAGCATTATGGAAATGATGGCTACTATACGGGCAGGACATATTGTATGAGCATCGACGCAAACGGTAATCCCATTACAGGATATAA
>DAHVPA010000033.1 GCA_027318525.1 Candidatus Cloacimonadota bacterium
GCTTTGCCCTCAGTCCTGACAGAATATATATAATAGATGCTACGAATGGTGCCTACACCCGCAGCTATAGCTTTGATTACAATGGTAAAAGGATGCAGGACTTCCGCCTGCCAACCAACTTCGGTTTCTGGCAGCCTTATAATGAGAATTGCTTCTACTATCTTCCAGAAAGTAATATCCTGGCTGTAAACAACTGGTCCCGGCAAAAGATGGATTTCTTTACCCCCCAAGGGAATTACATAACCAGCCGCAAGATAGCCCGCAAGCAGAATGAGACGTGGCTGGATACTGATGAGCATAACGGCACAAAGTATTATTTGACCATGGGAACAAGTAAATTTAACGCCACTTATCAAATCAACCTATACTCTGAAGCCAAAACAGGTCAGGGTAAGCTGTTCAAGGCGGTCTCTTCCATGAAACAATCTGAAGGTTTTTGCGGGGCTTCCAAACAAATTCAGCTTGATTCTTATGATGAAAACCTGATGGCAATTTCTGAAGCTCAAAAGAGAAAATACATCATCTCACTATATCGCCAAAATAAGACGAAAACAATCCGGATTCCGCGAAACAGAATGCGAATGCCTTGGAATTTTGCGGACTTTCCAAGTCAGTTTGTCTTGGGGAAAAACTTCATGGTATTAGGTTCCTGGACAGATGAGCTGACTTACCCACTAAAAGAAAAGCTGTATACACTTTCCGGGCAATACGTTGGGATACTCAAGTTTAAGGATGACCCCCAAAATGAACTGGTGGACATAAATGGCGACAGGCTGGTAGCCTTTAATCCCGCCACCGGTGTTATCAGTGTTTACAGGATTAAAGTTAGATAGAAGACAACAATCAATCCGTCTATGGTTATTTGAGCAAGATGAGTTTATTCACATTTGTCTGACCTGACGCAGCGATTCGGTAGAAATAAATCCCGCTTCCCAAAATCTTTCCATGGCTGTCCCTGCCATCCCAGACAATCCGATGCCTTCCTTTCAAATAGGGATGATTGATTAATTGCCTGACCTTTTGACCTTTGATATTGTAAATGGCTAAAACCAAGTCAGATGCAGCTTTCAATTCAAAGGCAATCGTAGTTTCCGGATTGCAGGGATTGGGATAGTTACTAAGGGCTGAAATGATTGCTTCGGGTTGCACATAGTTCTGGGCAATATCACTGGGGACAAGGTCTTTTTCGGTGTATTGCAGACGTAGTTTTTTGGGGTTTTCTGTTCCCATGATTTGCAACCAGTAGTAGTCATTGGGTACGGGAATGTTTCCAAGTGACGCAACATCCTGCCAGGCAGTCCATTCGATTAATCCGACTTCGTCAAACCAGGCATGCCCGGCTACGTTCCTTAAAATAATCAGGTAATAGGAACAATTGGACGGGATGGTGATTTCCTTGCTATAAAATGTCCAGTCGGTATTTTCGCTTATTCCTTCTGGTGTAAGGGTTTCTGTCGCGCTGGGAAAATTGCTTGTCCGGGAGGAGAAATACTGGATTTCGATATTCGCAGAAGAAGCTCCACGCGTTCTAATCCAAGCATGAAGTGTGTATTTCTTTGTATTATAATACCATTTCATTTTGTTGCGCAGGGAGACAGATTCCTCACCTGCAGTGGCAGAGATTTTCAGAGCACGCAAGCCTTCATGGAAATAGGCAGTATCATATATTTCAGTGGTTTGGTTAAGGCTGAACAAATCTGCCCCTTCGTCTTCCATATTGCCCATCCACAGACATTCCTGTCCCAGCCTTGCCTGCCAGCCTTGTCCCGGATAGACATAATCAATACTGCTGATGCTGCCATTACGCATAAGCTGGATGGGATCTGTCAGATAGTTTACCTGGTTGGCTGTCACCAGAGGTAGGTTTAGTGATGTTGGAGTCGGATAGAAAACGATAGATGTAGTATCTTCCACCACAGAAGCAGTGCTGTTGTCCTTGTCAATTAGCAGATATGTGTTTAAATCTCGGGAGCGCTTGGCGAGGTAATCTAGAATGTGTAAACCCAGTTTGGCACTGGCGCGGCGAGGGATCAACCGGTCTATGAAACAGGGCACAATCCGATAGTTGGAAAAGCCGGTGAAATCGGCATCTGCATAGAGTATAAAAGTCGGCATAGTTTCAGGATAATTCAGATCAAACACAAAGTTTCCCAGTGAGTGGGCAATCAGCTTCCCATTATAAATTTCCAAACCCTGTGGAATATGGGGATGGTGGACTATAACAAGGTCTGCACCCTGGTCAACAGCATAATGCCTGATATCGATGTCCCAGAGGTGGGGGACATCAGTATATAAACTGTAATCTTCATCCTGAAGTTCATCTGAAAAAAGTTGCGAACGGTCGTATCCGCTTCCCGGAGAAAGTGAATATTCACTGCCGCCGTGCATCTCGACAATCTTCAGATCTGCAATACTATCGACAACGGCAAGTTGCTCAGATAAATAATAAGGAGTAAAAAGTGCAAACCCTGATTTATTATAACCGGCATTCAGAAATGGTTGAGCATTATTGTATTGCCCAGTGCGGTCACAACTCCTAAGAAAGGCAATATTCAAACCATGCCTGTTGATGAAAGCAGGTGTATATGCTTCATAGGAGTTGGCTCCCGCTCCGCTATGTAAAATACCTTTTGCATTTAGGCTGTCCTGCATTTGCTGCAAACCTGTTAACCCATAATCAAGAACATGGTTGTTGGCAGTACTGACAATATCAATTCCTGCATAAACCAATCCATTAACGTTATTGGGGCTACCCCTGTAAACCACAGATTTGGTGGGGTGACCAGTTCCACGATTGGTCAAAACTACTTCCAGATTGGCACTTGTAATATCTGCAGCATCACCCAGTAAATACTTGGTCGGTTCAAATATACTGTTCACACCCTGGGTGGGGATGATTCCGCCCAAGGTCTCATAATCCCTGGCAAGCATGATGTCACCGACAAAGTTCATAGTCACCGGAAGTGATTCTATTCCCGGATTTACATTTACAGTGCACCGAGCTAAGCCCCATCTTCCAGTGTTGTCAGTTACTTTCAGCATAATACTGTAAGGATGGTTGTCTGTGACTGTATAGGTGTGTGTGGGATTGGCAGCAGTACTGATTGAGGAGTCCCCAAACTCCCATCTGTAGGCAAAGATGTTACTGTCTGGGTCAGTTACATTGGAAAAGAAATTGACTGTAACATTACGAATGTTGTTTCTTATAGATTTGACAGCTCCGATATTGTATGAAATGGAGACAAGGGGAGAGGAGGGAATTTCAGAAGTCAATTTACATAGATTGTCAAACCATAAAGAACCTGTTCCGGTATCAAGGTCATTAATGTAGATTACGGAAGTCAGGACCGGGAGTTCATCAAAGTAAGCCCACCAGTCGTCAGCAATAGGCAATTGAAACAAGTTCCAGGTTGCAGCAATGAATGCTCCCTGGTAAACCGTAACCCATTGTTCTATGTTGAGAGTGGCAGTTCCTTCTATGGCATAAAACAAGGTGTGGATGCCATTACTGAACCCGATTCCCTGAATTCTGGCATTGTTGCCACTGTTTCTGATAGCTACCTGTAATACATCGTCACGGGTGATGGCAAGAGGTGTGAGAGTTTGCTGCTTCCATGTATTGCCTGATAGTTTCAAAGCATAGTCTGATGAATCGTAAGTGTAAGTCTGATCAAGACTCCAGCCATTGGGAGCAATATCCTCATTGGAGTAAGATGATAACGAGACGGCTCCGTCTTCAAAATCTTCTAACATGGAGTATCTTTGTCCAAATATCCAACTTGCGGCACAAATCAGACACAATATTAAGAGAGCTTTTCTTGCTGCTATCATGAAAATCTCCTGATAGAAGGTTATGGTTATTTAAACAAAAGAACCCGCTGAACTGAAGTTCTTGAACCGTCCTTTAAAACTACAAAGTAAATACCTGAGCCTGTCTTGCTACCTTGGTCATTAGTCCCATTCCAGTTTACAAGATGACTTCCTGCTTTTGATTGACCTCTCATCAGCTGTTTAATCTTTTGACCTTTGAGATTATAAACGGATAATTCACAAACACTTGTGTCTTTATCCTGGTCATACCTTATCTTGACATCTGCATGTGCCGGATTAGGATATATTGATTTCAAACCCCAATCCAATACTGGAACTGATGAATCTTGATTACTTACTTCGGAATAAACCACTACAAGCATAGAACCGGATAGCTCTGTGACAAAAGCTGTATACCGAGAGGCTACCTGATAATAATACACGCCGTCTGGCAGGTCAGGATCGATCCATTCAAAGATAGTATCACTTTCGACAGTGTTTACCAAGACCCCATCCCTATAAATTAGATAACCGATTATACCCAAATCGGAATGAGGGACAGACCATTGCAGTAGAACGGAATTGGTATCAACTACATCGGCATAGTCTATGACAGGAATCACAGGTGTTGCAATCGTTTGAACTGATGCAGTTTCAGTAGCGGCAGAATGCCCATTGGGATTTTGATAAAAAGCTTTGATGTAATAGGAATGAAGACTGCCTGGCAGTAAATCGAAATCCATATAGTTGGTAACTGTGCTATCCACATCAAGGATTTGGATTCCATCTTTAAAGATACGATAACCAGACAAGCTGGAAGTAATCTGAAAGGGAGGCTGCCAATTGAGGATACTGACCATGTTTTCAGCCAGGGGAGATGCAGTAAAGTTCACCGGAGGAGGTAATAAATCCGACGCATCCCAGCGAAAGAGGATATTATCCAACCAGGCGCAGTCTGACCCGGAAGAAACCCCTTGATCTTTTACATAAGCCCATTTTATGCTATGGATGCCTTGTGTGATGGGAAACTGCACATATGACCAATTGGAGCTTCCTGTCCATTGACCTTGTTGGACATCATCAATATAGAATTTGAGATAGTCATAGTTATTTTCGCAGGATGTTCTTTTAAAAAATGCTATAATGCCATTAACCGGAACTTGAACAGAGAGAGACAGAATTGATGTCTGCAAATGGTCTATTGGACCGGATTTGGCGCAATACCCACCCTGATAAGCTCCAGCATTATCAACTATCCACAATGAGTCTCCTGATGGTGTCCAAGCATAAGACATAAAGTCTCCACTTTCAAAACCTTCATCATAATCGAGGGGTGGCAGGGACTGCACTTCTATGTAAAAAGAAATCGAATCTCCAACGGATGAGCCAATCTGAGTAATGTTTAATCCTCCGGGTTGCCCATTGCCCAGAAACGGGGTGGGATTTGTGGTGGCATTGATTGCAGTGCGACCGGTTTCCAGACTGTAATGGGCTGACAATGGACTTCCATTGGCAGTGACAGTCCCATTGGGGCGGTAAGCATAAAGTTCATCGGGCGGACCATCTGCATTGCCATTGCCGTCCTCTGCTGTATCAACCCTATATATTAACAATCCTGTTCCGGGGATGGAACTTTCGAAAAATCCTTCCTGTTTACGGAATTCGACCACATAATGATACTGCGGATTGTCAGCAAGGATCTTATAGCAGTTACCGACGGGATTGAGCATTTTGTTCACCCAGTATGTGCCTGTTTGAGTAATCTGACGCATCGGCGGTAGCCAGTTTCCGTATCTGGTTTTCATAAATGCTGTATGGTGCTGGGGAGGATTTCTGTTGCTTTCCATCAAATCCCATCTGCTGACAGGAGCTATGCCATTTGAGTCATAATGATACAGGTCGGGAAAACCTAGGCTATGAGACATTTCATGACAAAGGACACCGACTCCGCTGGAGGTTAAGGAGTTTTCCAACTGAAAGTTATAAGTATATACTCTTGCTCCGTTTAAAAATACTTCATAAGTGTATAAGGACCACATGTGAGGCCAAAGAAGGTCTGCCCACGCGCCGGAACTTCCTTTGACGATAAAGCAGATGTTATCCACTTTCCCATCATTATCAGCATCAATATTCAGGGAAGAGGGTATGACTGCTGATACATATTGCACTGCTCTAACCAGAAGGGCATGTTCTCTTTCCCTTCTTTCCGTGCTTCCGTCATAACCGGTCGGATTAGTTGAGCTATAGGGCAGAAAGTATGCTCTGGGCAGGGAATCCTGATACGATACAACCATATGGTTCTCAGGCAGGGGGTAAAAACTGGTATTTATTGTCAGGGCTTGGTAAGAATCTTCAAGAAAGTAGTTATACATGGAATTTGTGTTGGGTATTGTATTGTTAAACATGCTGTTATAGGTTGTAAATGGTTCTGTGAACTCTGTCTGGTCAGAAAAGCGGATATAAATCACCAGATTGTTAATGAATCCTGATGTCGGAGTTTTCACTGCTTTGGGAGTATCTTGCAGCCAAGCTTTTCTTTTGGCTTGATATTCATCTCTGCTGATATTGGAATATGGCTGCAAACCGTTGTGGACCGGATTATCGCGTCCCGGAATCAAATCAGTCGGTGTGAGCTTACCTCTAGACTTATCTGCATAGGTGTAGTATCCTGTATCCTGATCCTGGATAATGGTATAATGCTCAGAATCATGAAGCCAGTTGTGATACTCATCTCCGGATGCGTAACAATTCAGGACAGAGCCATCCGGTTGAGTAACGCTGATGGGGACGTCTGTAAGATAAGCCGCGTGTAGGGATACTATACATAACAGAAATGTAACTATAAGCAAAATAAACTCTTTCATTACCCAATCCTTTTTTTGCATGGTTAATCTTGTATCATGCAATTCCAATACCTAAAGCTAAATTTATTGACTGATTTGTCAAGATGTAATTCTTGCTTATATAGTAATATGAACTTTTACTATTTGGAATAAGGAATTTGGAATGAATCCAACCAAAACTGTTTTCTGGCTGGCAGGTGAGAACTCCGGAGATTTGCATGCTTCTTTGGTGATGAACCTGCTAAATAGAGAAATACCATATATTAAACATATCGGCATTGGCGGAAACCGTATGAAGGCAGAGGGGTTGCAACAGCTTTTTCCCTTTGAACGCTTTGCCGTTATGGGCTTTGTGGAGGTTATAAAGCACTTGTTCTTCTTTTGGAAGGTGGAAAGAACAATCCACAAAAAACTGGCGGAAATTAAACCTGACCTGGCAATCCTAGTGGATTATCCGGGTTTGAATTTAAGAATCGCCAGGTTGGCTGACGACCTTAGAATTGATGTTCTTTATTTTATTGCTCCGCAGTTTTGGGCATGGAAACACAAGCGGGTTTATCAGTTGAGAGAGCGCACCCGTCAGGTTGCCTGTATTCTGCCTTTCGAGCCGGAGCTGTTACATATAAACAATATTAATGCAACCTATGTGGGACATCCCATTGCAGAGGAAATCAACTTTGAACTTGATAGACAGGCTTTTGCCAGGTTTTACGGATTAGACCCGCAAAAACAGTGGCTGGGTTTTTTTCCGGGCAGCCGTAACAATGAAGTGAGTAAGCTCCTGCCGGTTTATCTGGAAACCATTAGTAAACTTGATGCCAACCGTTTTCAGTTTCTTTTTTCCAAAAGTCGTTCTGTCTCGCATCGTCTTTATAACGAACTGATTGATTCCTCTACCAAAGTAAAACCTTTCATCATTGACGGTTACAACTACGATATGATGAAGCACTGTGAAGTTCTGGTCGTCAAAAGCGGGACCACTACCTTGGAAGCAGCTTATATCGGGACCCCGGCTATCATCGTTTACATTGCCAACCGTATTTCCTATGAGATTGGCAAACGCTTTGTCAAAGTGGATAAAATCGGGCTGCCAAACATCATCCTGGAGAAAAAGGTTTTGCCGGAGTTGATTCAGGATGAAGTCAATCCTTCAAACATTGTCCGGCATATCAACAGCTTTGTTGACGATTCAGCACTTTACAACAGCGTTAAAGCAGATCTGCACAGAATTCACGACCTGCTTGGCGACAGGGTCTGCTCCAAAGAAACAGTGAAAATAATCAGGGATATGCTGAAGTTATGAAGTTTTCGCCCTGGATGATGCGATGTGAACGTAAACTCGGTGCAGCCTTGCTCAGACTATTGAGATGCACTATCAGGTTTTCCGTCATCAATCAGCCCCCGGATGATTTTAAGTGTATCTATATGTTCTGGCATCGTGATTTACTCCTTATGACCTTGCATCGGATTGGTTCTGACGCATGTGTGGTGATTTCTTCTTCACAGGATGGAGAACTCATTGCCGGTCCTGTTGAAGAACTGGGTTTTAGAACAGCCAGAGGTTCTACATCCAGAAACGGCTCTCAGGCATACAGGGAGATATTGCGCATGGCTAAAGAACGCCAACTTGGCATTACTCCTGATGGACCCAAAGGACCTTCCAAGGTGATTCAGCCCGGAGTGGCACATATCTCCTATATGGCACAGGTTCCAATCATTGCTGTTGCACAGACTGCAAGCCGTGAATGGCTCTTCAACTCCTGGGACAGATTCCGGCTGCCTAAACCCTTCTGCACCATAACGGCAATATATAGTGAGCCATATTACATCAAAACAAAACAAGAACTGGAAACTGCTATCCCTGCTCTTCAGGAAATCTTTAACAACCTCGAAAACAAGCTGCCTGCCTAACTTGTAGTTACATTTTTATAAGCTCTCCCTTTTTCTCTTCCCGGAATCATCAGAGAGTCTGCAGAGACTCTGCCTCTGAAAACCCCGAGCAGATATCTCATTTGCACAAAGCCGGAGCTTGCAGAGCTTTATGAGGTAAAAAAAGAACCGGCTGGTGGAAAGCCGGTTCTGTAATTATATGCTGGTTAGAAAATTAGAATGTTTTGGATGATTGGCTGATCAATTGAGCCAAGACTGCAAGTTTGTTGTCAATATCAGTCAGGACTTCAGCATCTGAGGTTCTGATTCTGGCGGCTTTGAGCTGCTCATCTGCTCTTCTGAACAGGGTGTTGGCATCCAGACGGGCTGCGTCTCTCTGCTGACCCAAACGTTTGGCGGTATTTCCGTATGCTTCCATTGCCCTCTTTTCCAAATCAATGAACTGGTTGTATCTGGTAGAACCATTGCGCTGGTTGATAGTGGCAAGTATAACATAAGGCTGATACATTCTGCCATCTTTGGCAAGAGCGAGATTGGCATTCTTTTCTGCTTCTGCAGGATTATTGGTAGCCAGGTAAACATCAGCAAACCGCAAATAGACCTGGGGATTTTCAGGGTCAAGGGTTTTGAGGCTATTCAGGGTTGACAGTGCTTTCTGATTATATTCTTTCACCAGAGTCTGGTTGTTTTGCTCACCCGCATCTGTCGCAGCCGTTCTGTAAAGTCCTGCCAGATTCAGATAAGCATTCGTGTTGCTGGGATTGGAACTGATGATTTCTTCATAGTTGGCGATTGCTTCATTAATACGTCCGGCTTTCTGATATGAGAAAGCAAGACGGCGTGCAAACAGGTCGTTTTCAGGATTCTCATCAGATGCTTTTTTGAGATAAGGGATGGCATCATTGTAATTCTGCATATCATATAAAAGCAGAGCCATTCGATAATGTGCTTTTTTGAATTCGGGGTCGATTCTAAGAGCTGATTCAAGAGCGGTTCGGGCTTGTGCATTTTGATTGTTTTCAGCATAAAGATTGGCTATGTTCAGCCACAATTCTTCATCTTTCTGCAGGTTTGCCAAACGCTCCAAAGTGGATATCTGCATATTTTTGTCACCCATGTCCCTGTAGGTATTGACTAGACCTTGCAGGATTTTGCTGTCTGCAATCTTGAGGGTGTCAGGCAGAGCTTTATTTAGGTCGGTGACCGCTTTGGGATAGTTTTTCTGATTAAATGCAATCATGCCCAGATAATAATAAACATCCTTAATTGTGGGATCATAGTTGAGGACATTATTGAAACCGTTTTCAGCCTGTTTATAGTTTTCTGCATGATAATCCTGGATGGCGATGTTCTTCATTTTCTGTAATTCATCAGAGATAAAGCTGTTCAATTTGCCCATAAAATCAGTGTCCAGGGTAGCCCAGCGTTTCTTCTTGGCTTTGACGACATCTACTCGTTGCGAAGTCAGGTCATCAGTCTTCATGCTATAAAAGCGGAATTGGCATTGGAAGGATTGTTCTCCTGTCTGCAAGGTTCCACCCGCACTGATGGTGCCCAATATGAGAACATCGGCATTGAGCTCTTTGCTGATCTCTGCCATGTCGGTTTTTTCCATGTCATCAATATCAGTGATGTCAAATTCCTCAAACTTTTCAGCGACAGCTTCCATATCCATGAGTTCATATTTGTCACTTTTATCAAAAGAACGCTGTAAGTCACGAATGGTTAAAAACTTTTGGATGTATTTACTGGCGCTGTCCAGCCTTTTCAGCGGTAAAACAGCTACCTTAAATGTGGTAGCGCTAAGCACCGGGATCAAAATCAGGGTAACGAGCAGTAGCATAAGCCACTTTTTCATTGTTCCTCCAAATCTATCAGGGAAATACTATTTTTTATACTTTCTTTCATTTCCGGCTTTTTGTGTCAAGAAAAATGACTATTCCTTTACTCCTGTTATTGAACCTGAGTAGCACCGGCAAATTCCTCCGGCTTCTGATTCCAAAATCAGGGTGCCTTCTTCAGAAATACCTTTACACCTTCCTTCCAGGATACCGTTATCGGTTGTAAAGGTAATGAACTTGCCCATACCGAACAGTTTGGAGTTTATCCTGTCTTGAAAGGGTTTGAGATGGTCTTGGTTGTATAATTTCAGTGATGTTTGCACATGATTGAGGAAATTTGCTAGAATAGCCTGATTGGAGACTTTGAAACCCAGTGTCTTTTTTAGGCTGATTGGAGGAAAAGCTGTCAATAGGCTGTCCGGGTCATTATTAGTATTAATCCCAGTGCCAACCATCAAATGGTTATGCTTTGTCAAGACCAGGATGCCTGCCAGTTTCTTATTACCTAACAGGATGTCATTTGGCCACTTAATCACAAGCTTATCATCAAGCACCGGAAATAACTCAGCTAAGGCATCTCTCAGGCACAAGCCTAAAAACAGTGTCATTTGTTGAGTGACGACAGGAACACAAAAGCAGTAGGTGAACCAAAGTCCGCCCTCTCTGGAAATCCAGGTGTTCTGGTTTCTTCCCACTCCGCTGGTTTGAATATCAGCCATTACCAAAAAGTTATCAGGCAAGGGATTAAGAACATTGAGTAACCTATCTGAATCGTTCATGGTACTTGAGGTTTCCGCGTAATGAAACACAAGGTCAGTAAATCTGGTAAGATTAATCATGAAATACCTACAATATTAACATGGCATCGCCATAGGAAAAAAACCTATACTGCTCCTGCACAGCATTCCTGTATGCCTGCATGGTTAACTCATAACCAGCCAGCGCTGCCACTAACATGATCAAAGTTGATTCAGGCAGATGAAAGTTTGTGAGCATTCCGTCCACAATTGAGAACTTTTTACCCGGGTAAATGAATATGTCTGTCCATTTCTCGCCTGCTAGTAAAGTTCCATTCTGAGCGAAACTTTCCAATGTTCTGACAGACGTAGTACCCACGGCTATCACTCTTCTGCCATCCTGCTTTGCAGAATTAACCTGTAATGCAGTCTGTTCGGGTAATTTACACAATTCTGAGTGCATTTTATGTTTTGTAATATCGTCAGTTTTAACTGGTCGAAAAGTTCCCAACCCCACATGCAGAATGACTTCAGTAATGATTATCCCTTTTTGCTCAAGACGGTTCAATAAGTCCTGATTAAAGTGCAATCCGGCAGTGGGAGCTGCCACTGAACCTTTTTCCCGGGCATAGACTGTCTGGTAAGTTTCCAGGTCTGCCTTGCTGTCATTTCTTTCGATATATGGTGGCAATGGGATGTGTCCATACTGATCCAGCAAGTGCCAGAAATCTTCCTTATTTTCAAATTCAATCGTTCGGACACCCTCTGCATCCGAACCTGATACAAAGCCCCGGAAGTTATCTGAAAAGCTGATTATTTGAGGAATTTTGATACGCTTTCCCGGATGGACAAGACACTGCCAGACGCCATGACTAAGCTCATTCAAAAGAAACACTTCGATTGGAGTGCCATTGGTTTTAACACCCAGAAGACGGGCTGGAATTACTTTTGTCTTATTTATTACCAGGACGTCCCCGGGGTGGAGGACATCAATAATATCATAGAAATGCTTATGTTCAACCTTTCCGGTCTGCTTGTTTACCAGCATCAGCCTGGATTGGGGTCGATCCTGCAGGGGATATTGTGCAATCAGGCTTTTGGGCAGTTCATAAAAGTAGCTGCTCTTCTGCAACAAATCAGGCATGGATTATTTCTTCACTATAGTGTAAGGAACTTTCTGAGCAGATTTGAGTAATGCGGTGAAGCGACCGAATGTTATCTCACTGGTCATCTTGAGCGGAACTTTGTATTCATCATCAGTTACCCAAATCAGGATCTTGCCGGATTGTTTGAATACAGCTTCTCCTCTTAGCAGTGGTTCGATTACGAGGCATTGCTTTTTGCCAAAAATGCTGTCTATTGTTTCCCGACGATGAACGACGACAGCTGTTTTATATGCTTTGCCATCAGTAGTCACGTCAATAAGGAAAGTTTTACCTGGATAAAGCTCTTGCTGCCTTGTCAGATAAAACGCACTCAGGATGTCCTGCGTATTCTCAGGGATAGTAATCTTTTTATAACGGAATATTCCTTTCTTAAAATTCCAACGCTGATAGACACTGGTTTTATCCTGATGATTATAAGAGTGAATCCTATATTGTTTATAAGCTCCCTCATTCAGGCGTTTGGAAAATTTGAGCGAGCGCAGTTTTTCTTTATCCCACCAGCTTTGAACAGTATCCCTGACTTTGAAAACCGAATCAAAAAAGGAATAAGTTTTGGCATTGGATGAGATGAGCCAGACAGGTCTGTCACCCAAAGTCGAACTGCTTACTGATAGGGTTGCTTCTGCAGCGCTGATGACTCCGTATTTAACGTTGAAAGTCAGCTTTTCTCCGTCTGTGATTATTCCAAACAGACTGCCGGTCAGACAGCACAGCCCAGTTATTAATAAGGCAAGGCTCAGTTTGAGGCGGGACGCCATAGAACTCCTCCGGTTAATAAAATCTCCTCTCCCGATAAGGAAGTGTTGTCCATATCGAGC
>DAHVPA010000340.1 GCA_027318525.1 Candidatus Cloacimonadota bacterium
TAAAAGCTGAGGAAACAGTCCAGGTCCGGGCTATGCTGACCCCGCTACCCCAGGTGTTGGATGTATTGGCAAGGCTGACGCTCAGGGCAGACAACTCCGCTGAGGCGGAGGTGATGGCAAAGTCCTTGCCTGCCAGAGTGACGGTATTCCCGTCCAGGTCCAGGTCGCCCGTGGTAAACGTCAGGTTGGTGGTCGTCACATCATTCGGCAGTAAAACACTGTTCCCTGCTCCGGGATTGATGGTCAGGGTATTGAGCGTATCCGGCAGCGAGGTTGGGGTCTGGGTCGTTACCGTAACATGGGACTCTGTCCCCGTCTGGGAAGGGACTCCGCTTCCGCTATAGGTAAAATACGGCGTTCCGCTCAACGTCCCACCTATCGTGAGATTATTATCTCCCAAAGTGATGCTACCACTTGTGAAGTTTAAGTTGTTGGCTGTCGCGGCAGCAGTCAAAGTCAGGCTATTACCGTTGCGGATGTCCACAGATGCAGCACTGCCAGTCGGATACAGGCTGGCATGATACCAGGATATGCTGTCAGGAGATGAGAGCCAGTTGTTGATATTGTTCCAGGTTCCATCGGCATAGCTTTGAAAATAGTCGGTCGCATCTGACCAATAGCCGGTAATGACCATCCCGCGATTATAAAAGAGTTTGACATTATTGTTCGCCAGCCAGCCGTAAACCCGCAATGAGAAGGTCTGTCCGTTCAGGACGCTGAGGTTGAGTCCGCCTGCTGTAAATTGCGTGATATTCTGGTCAACGACAAAATTAGTTCCAGCTTGAACATAAGCGCTTCCATTGATGGAATAAAAGAAGGCAGCGCTCATGCCGATGGGGTGATTATACATCATGGAAACTGATATGGATGTAATTGATACATTGGCAGTTGCGGTGCAATTATACTGATAGTAATCATTGGCAGCCTGAGCGGCAGCCAGAGTCGCCGTAGCCCAGTTGTTGGAATAAGCTCCATTGGTGCCGTAGGAAATGGTGCCGATGCCACCTCCGCCTGATATTGCAGAACCGGTCAGATAACCTGTATTGGAGGGATTGCCGTTGGTTGTCAGTGCCCAGTTGGCATTGGTTTGGGCGTGGAGGAACAAATTACCAAGAATGAAGATAACTGCAAACAAGAGAATGCTTTTCATTGGGACCTCCCCCGGTCCGCTATAAACGGTTTTTTTGATAATGTTTAACTCTCTAACGCACATAATGTTACTAATCTGCAGCGCAAATCTGCATTTCTTGTTTTACTTCCATTTCTGTATATAAATTAAGCTTTTACAGTATATCTTTATGTCAAGCCTTTTCTTCAAAATCCGCAAGCTTTTTTTGAGAAAGGGTTCAGCCGGCATATCCAACCTGTATTCAGGCAGCATGATCAGACCGGATGGGCATAGCTCTTGCTCTTACAATCGGAGGGGTTATCGAGGGGAAAGCCCACGATGACCCCTCGCTGACCCCTCGCAGCAAAAAAGAAACCGCAGGTCAAAGGACAAAATTCCGTCGCTCAATTGAAAAGGTAGCAAAACTGTAAATAATTCGGGAAATGGAGTTTAATTTGCATATACATAAGAAAAAGCGAAATGCCGTGAGGTGGAGATGCGCAAATTTATCACAGTTCTTTCCCTGTTTTTGCTGTTTATC
>DAHVPA010000341.1 GCA_027318525.1 Candidatus Cloacimonadota bacterium
GCATATGCTTCCCGTGCCTTTAATGACAAGTTTGACAACCAGGACAATATCAAACGCATCCTGGAACTCCGCTTCCAGAGGGCTCAGCTCCTCGGTTACAAGACCCATGCCCACTATGTCCTGGAAGAACGCATGGCACTTACTCCCGAAGCTGCCAAGGACTTTCTGGAAAAGATTTACACCATTGCCTACCCTGCCGCCAAAGCTGAAGTCGAAGAAGTGAAAGCCTTTGCCAAAGAAATGGACGGTCTGGATGATATCATGCCGTGGGACCTCAGCTACTATTCCACCAAGCTCAAAGAAAAGAAATTCAAGTTCGACCCCGAGCAGCTGCGCCCCTGGTTCAAGCTGGAGAACGTTCTGGAAGGGCTGTTCCTGCTTGCCAACAAGATTTACGGCATTACGCTCAAGCAGGTGACGGACGTTCCCGTTTATCACAAAGACGTCACCACCTGGGAAGTCTATGCTGAGGATAATTCCTTTATCGGACTGCTTTACCTGGATATGTTCCCGCGCGAAACCAAGCGCGGCGGTGCCTGGATGAATACCCTGCGCGGTCAGGGTTTATATAAGGACGGGATGAAACGTCCGCATGTCGTCAACGTCGCTTCCCTGACGCCTTCCACTGATGAACAGCCTTCCCTGCTGCGCATGGACGAAGTGCGCACCATCTTCCACGAATTCGGTCACGGTCTGCATGGCTTGCTTTCCGATTGCCAATACAAATCACTGGCTGGTCCTAACGTGCTCTGGGACTTCGTGGAACTGCCTTCCCAAATCATGGAAAACTGGCTGCTGGAAAAGGATGCGCTCAATCTCTTTGCCAAACATTACCAGACTGGCGAAGCTCTGCCCGATGAGCTTTTGGACAAGGTTTTGGCGGCACGTAATTTCCAAGCCGGAAACGCCAATCTGGGACAGCTCAGATATGCCTTGCTGGACTTTGCCTGGCACCTCACAGACCCGGCTGAAATAACCAATATCAATGAGTTTGAAAACAAGGTGATAGAACGCTTTGCCCTGCTGCCCCAAACCCCTGGCAGCAACGTCTCCTGCGCCTTTTCGCATATCTTTGCAGGTGGATATTCGGCAGGCTATTACTCCTACAAATGGGCGGAAGCTTTGGAAGCTGATGCCTGGTCACTGATTCAGGAAAAGGGTATCTTCAACCACGAAGTCACCTATGCCTTCAGGGATATCATCCTCTCCAAAGGCAACGCCGTCCATCCCATGGACCTATTTACCGCTTTCCGTGGACGTCAGCCGGATCCCGATGCCCTGCTTAAACGGGATGGATTAATTTAACAATAGATCATTAATAAAATATGTAGAGGCTGCTTATCGAAAGGTGAGCAGCCTTTTTCATTAAAGTATCAGACTGGGGTCATGAGGGATTGTTCTAAATAGATATGTATGTTGGTGTGAATAGGTATAAGTTTGTAATGCTTAAGAGGTCTTTCAGGATGATTCAGGAAGTGCTATCGTTTGTATTACTGATCCAGTTCAAAACAAATTCAATTTGTTCGGGGGTTTCAGGGGACGGGATGTTGGCGGCGGCATCATACTTTCTGAGAAAATCGATGTATGCCAGTACCTGATCGAGAGCAGTAATGTTATGTTCAATCAACCAGCAGCCGACTACGGTGC
>DAHVPA010000342.1 GCA_027318525.1 Candidatus Cloacimonadota bacterium
TAGCGCAAGCATTAACATAACTGCCATCAATGTGATTCTGTTCATAAATCCTTCTTATCCTCCATTTGTTCAGCCTAACCCGGCAACAGCTTTTTGTCAAGGTTATCAGAGACTAAGTCTCCGCAGACTCTCTGCAAACCCTGAGCCTGAATCATGGGCTGGCTGGAATGGGAGCGATAAAGGTCAATGAATTGGCAACAATTGTGCATTAGAGCACAGATTATGGAATTAACATCGTAACAGTTTCGTGATAATTAACGGGCAGAGGGCTGATATCAGGAAAGTGTTGCCCCTGGGATAATTGGAAGATAAGCGCTCGCGATTAAAATAGTTTGACAGCAATTACTGGCTTAAAAATGTTAATCTGATAGATTGGTATGATATGATTAAATGCAGATATTCGTCTCATTTTGAGATAGTTGGCTCTTGCCGACCTAAGGCAGCGAAACGGGATAAAAGCTCTTTACAGTTGATTTCCGTTAGGAAAAGAGGTTCATTCTGATGATTGAAACAGATGTGGTGCTTAACCCCAGTGAAAGCAAATCCGCTGCTATTTCCAACTTGAACCCGGGCTTAGATATAGATAAATTAAAACAGGACTTGCAAGACCGGTCTTTGGAATGGCAATCCAGCCAACAGCAGATTGACGGTTCTATCCTGACCAGCGAGGAACGGATTGCAGAACAGACAGGCTTTCCGGAGCACATTCCGCTGGAAGGCGAACTTAGTATCTATAATCTGAAAGCTGCTTTTGAATGGGGATTTTCCAAGCTTGTCTGGCAAGTGGAACAGACCAATAAAGAGCTGATGGAATTGAAGGATATCTTGTCCGAACCCTTGGGAACGCAAGCCAGAGAATATCGCAACAGAGGCGAATATGCCTATGCTCAGGGCTGGATGCAAGATGCTTTGTGTGAATTTCTGGAAGCGGAAAAATGCAACAGGTATGATTTCACTGTGCACATGTATCTGGGATTAATCTATCTTTATGAAAACAAAGACGAAACCAAAGCGCTGGAATCGTTTGAAAAAGCGGCTCGTTATGCTCGCCCCAAATCATCCTATTATGCCAGCCTGGCTTTGCTCTACCAATCACTCATCCATCTGACCCGCCAGGACTATGAAAAAGCACGCAATACAGCAGCACTGGCAAGCAATTATACCCCTGGCTTTACAGAAGCCAAGTATCTGGAAGCCAAATGTTATTCATATCTGGATAAAACCGATATGTCTCTGAACATTCTGGAAGAAGCAATCAAGATAGACACCAACTATTGCGAAAAGTGCTACAACGACCCTGATTTCAATCCTCTAAAAAAGGAAATTGACGAGCTGTTTTTAAAGCTATATAATGAGCAGCAGGATAAAATCGATAAAGACTACCATAAAGTCAGAGACAGAGCGGAAAGGCTTTTATATATAATCCGTGCCAAGATTCCGGAGCTTTATGAAAAGGATCAAGCGCTTAGAATGGATATCGGTAAGCTGGAGCATTATATCGGCAGAATCAGCACCCTGATCAAAAGAAAGAGTTACAGGGACTTGCTCGAAGCCAACAGTATTGCCGATAACTGCAAAAAATACTACGAAAGCGTCCGTGCACAAATCAGAACCAAATTGAAAAGAATAATAGATGAC
>DAHVPA010000343.1 GCA_027318525.1 Candidatus Cloacimonadota bacterium
TACCGTCCTCAATCAGGACTTCAGCTCTCGGGTCATCAAAACCTTTTGCCAACGCAGGAAAGAACTGCCTTGCAGCCTTGACCACCATCGCATCAATCTCCACCAGCACAGCTTTTTCCACAGTTGGATGCTGCAAGACCCTTGTCAAAGTCCCGCCATCTCCCCCACCGATAATCAGCACCTTTTTCGGTTCGGGATGGGTGAACATTGCCGGATGTGCCAGCATTTCGTGATAGACGAATTCATCCTTTTCCGTGACCATGATAACGCCGTCCAACAGCATCACCAGCCCGAAATCGTCCGTCTGGACAATGTCCAGCACCTGATACTGGCTTTTTTCCTGATAGACTTGCTTATTGACGAGGAAGGTCAGTCCCCGGGTGGGAGTATGGTTTTCCGTGAACCAGTAAGGCATCAGGCGACCTCAGCATCCGGTTTAAAAAGCAGCTTTTTATCCCCGATATCAAATAAGCCGCGTTTCAGTTCCATCTGGCTCACATGGCTGCTGCCGAGCTTTTCCTTGAGAAAGTCAAACAGCACCCAGGGTTCGATGGTTTCGCCGCAGGTGAAGATATCCACCGCTGCATAGTTGTATTCCGGCCAGGTGTGGATGGCAACGTGGGATTCGGCAATCACCACCACGCCGCTGACCCCGAAGGGTGAAAAGGAATGAAAGGTATGTGTCACGACTGTGGCTTTGCCTTCGATGCAGGCTTGCACCATGGCTTCGCCAATGTATTTTTCGTCTTTGAGTGCTTCGCTATCGCAGTTATAGAATTCCGCCAGGATTTGTCTGCCTAAAGCTTGCATGAGTCACCTCGCTTTTTGGATAAAGGGTTATAAAACTTCAGGCTGCCCGGGGAAACTGAATCCCCTTCAGCAGGATGAATAAAAAGCCGTCACCAGTGTGACATAAGTGCCCAAGGGCGTTGTGATAAAAGGATTTCGACTTGTTTAGAAGGAGGTGTGCGGTTCCAACGAGGCGGTGAACACGGAAAGCTCCACCAAGACCACCTCATCGTCAATAATAATGGGCTGTTGCTTATACAAATCAACGTATAAAGCTTCTTTCACGCAATGGATGCGGGCAAATCTGAAAGCTTTCACGGCAACCTCCCTATATATTTGTGCTTCAGGAAATTCCAAGCCAAATTCATGTCAAGCATATTATTACTCCCTCTCCCCCGGAGGGGTCAACGAGGGGTCTGCGTGGGGTTAGCCCTCGATAACCCCTCGATGCAAGCATGGGAATAACTACCACAGAATTAACAGAAATAACAGAAAAGATAAGATTAAGAATTGGATTGACTAATAAGGCTGCAGTGAATAAAGGGATTTGTAGGAAACCATGAGAAAAGATTAATGGAAAATAATCAGAAAGAGCAGGAATTTCTCTACAAAGACGAAGGATATCGTATCCTGGGAGCCTGTTTTGAGGTGTATAAAGAACTGGGTAACGGATATCTGGAATCGGTGTATCAGGAGTGCCTCGCTTTGGAATTCCAGAAAGCCGGCAACCCTTTTGAACAACAGCCCAAGCTTGGCTTATCCTACAAAGGCACAATAATTTCACAGTATTACATCCCTGATTTTATCTGCTTTGACAAGATTATCATTGAACTTAAGACAGTG
>DAHVPA010000344.1 GCA_027318525.1 Candidatus Cloacimonadota bacterium
ATGGAAAATCCTGCGCCCACTCCCCAATAAAGACCGCCGGTCAGGGTGCCGTCGCCTTTGTAGTCATCATCAGCAGTGAAGAAGTTGTAGCCGGCTTGGGCAGTAATTTCCGGGATGACCTGCACAGAGGCGGGGAACTGATAACGCAGCACACCGTAAAGCGGGATAAAACCGAATTTATCCTTGCCGTCATTGAACTTGGCATCGCGCTGAACCTGATATTCCGCTCCCAGTCCATAGTAAAAACTGCCGGATTTGAGCATATATTCGAAGGAAGGGGAGATGCCTGTGCTGACGTCGTAATCATCTTCCGAACTGCCCTCGAAAAGTCCTTCCCAACTCAAATCAACGTTGTGGTTGCCCACCAGGTCAACCCCAAGATTGAACTGGACTACACCAAAACAGAGTGCAGTCATGAAAGAAAAAGCAAGTATCAAAATGACAGCTTTCATTTTACCTCCAAAACAGATAATTACTGTGTGCAGGGAAGTTGCGTGTATGTCAAGCTTTATGTATGCTTACAGCTTGTAGGTGCGGAACCAGGTCTCCAGGGCAAGGATATTGAAGAGCATTTCGCCGTCGGCTTTGCTGCCGCTTCTGTAAGCTTTCCATTTGCGCTTGATGACAGGAAGGTCATAGATGCCGCGCTGCTTAAACTCCGTGGAGTTAAAGACATCAGTCACATAGGAGGAAAGTGGACCTTTTAACCAACGGGAGTAAAACGGCGTGGAGAAGATTGCCTTGTCCTTGCGGTTGTAGACGGCAGCCGGGATGATGTCCTTCATAGCTTCGCGATGCACATACTTGCCATAAGGCGGATGTATCTTATAGTTGGATGGCAGGGAAAAGGCCAATTCAACCAAACGGTGATCCAGGAAAGGCACGCGGCTTTCCACACCATGCGCCATTGCCATGCGGTCCTCATAATGCAGCAGAGTCTGGATGCTGGTGCTGTGCATCATATTGTAAAGGAAGTTGCTCAATCTTGAGGTGGGCAGGCTCCTTATTTCCGCAAGCAGTTTCCTTCTGTCTGGCAATTGCTTCTTCACATCGGTCAGGAAAGCGCTGTTGAATGGTTCGAACCTGTAAAAGCTGAACTCGATGTTATACAGCATACTTTCGCTGAACAAGGCGGACAGGATAATCTTAGGCAGACTCGACAGGACAGTCGTAAGTGACTTTCCTGCAAAATACTTATGCATCTGCTGGTCCAATTCGTGCAGTTTGCCTTTACGCAGGCAGTCTGCAAAGAAACGATAGAAGGCATGGTTGTAGCCGGCTGTCAGTTCATCACTGCCCTGACCGTCCAGCAGGACCTTGACGCCTTTTTCCCTGGCAAGTTGCATGACTGCATACTGGGAGACAAAGCCTGCTCCGACAGGTAAATCATTGTGCCAGGTTGCTTGTTCGAACCACTGCAAAGTCTTGTCCGGAGCAGGGGAGACGAGGTGGGATACGGCATTGGTCTGCTCTGCCACGAGCTTTATCCATTGCCGCTCGTCCAGAGCCTTGTCCTCGTCGTAGTAGGATGAAAAGGTCTGGAAAGGTTTGTCAGTCAGTTTTGCAGCAGTGCAGACAATGGCGCTGGAATCCATGCCGCCGCTCAGGCAA
>DAHVPA010000345.1 GCA_027318525.1 Candidatus Cloacimonadota bacterium
ACAGCCTCCCATGGTCCGTCGTCCTGACTTCCGTGCATCTCGTCCAGCCAGCGGCTTAGCTTCTGGAAATCCGGACGCAGCCTGTGGCTTTTGTATAGTATGTAAAATACCCCTGCCAATAAAACAGCTCTCAGTGTATTAACCATCAGGATGATGTCTGTGGGCGACTTCAGGAATAAGCGGATAATGAAATAAAGGTTGAAGAAAGCAGGATGAGGACCAGACATTTGAGCACTGAACTCTGCATCAGAATTATGTTGTATCTGCTTCTGATGTGTGTCAGTGTGCTTTCGAACGGTCTGTTTTTCATATACCCTGCGCCTTATGGTTCTTCACTAATGGCAAGGTTTTTACATCCCGATAATGGTGTCAATGCTTTTCACGATTTATGTAAACCAGAATTACAGCCGTCATCCGGAACTTCTCTTTCGATATCGTCATTCCTGCACAGCAGAGACTATCTTGTTGCGGATGCAACTATCCAAGCTGTTTTGTTTAAAAATCATCTGGTGTAACATGGAACAAACTAAGTAACAACTATTGTATTTCGCTTGTACTTCCCGGGTAGTTCCCGGGCTTTACCTCGGAAGTACCAGAGATTTACTACAGAACCACCAGAGATCATAGTAAGGTAGTCATATGTAATTGGTCAGGCTGATTGCAAATATGTCTTGACAGCGTTAATGCTATATATATATGAATTTATAAGTATTTCAAACGATAAACAAACTTTACTAAAGAAAGGAGAATCACATGAGCAGAAAGGTCACCCTGCAGGACAGAATCTGGACCTTAATAGCTTTATTAGTCTACTTTACCGGATTTTACCTGATTTATTATTTTGCCGGAAAGTGGGTGGCTATTGGCGCAGCCTTGATGGTGCTATCTGTCTATTTCGGCATCCAGAGCAGCCAGGTATGGTTCTCCAAGAAAAAAGAGGATGATAAAGAAAACCACACATAATGAATTTCCTGCAATTGAGGAATGTAATGAAAAGCGTTAAAATAATTGCCATTGTAATACTTTTCCTGACTATCGCCATGGCTGTGGGAGCTAAATCAGGATTGGATATAAAATTAATTAAAAGCTTTCCTGTTGAGCAACAACCCGAAGATCGTAATTCTTCGGTTTTTTGTATCGCAGATACTCTTCTTATTTACTTTGCCACTATGGATTCCACCAAACAGGTAACCTATACATATGACTTCAATGGCAATAAACTGGATACTTTCAATTTTCCTGCAGACAGTCTTTACAACAGGTTTGTTTTTGTCAGTTATCTCTATGATTCAAAACGGATTGTTCTGTGTAATTTAAGGAATATGTACTTAGATTATTATACCACTTCCGGCATACCTTTGGGCTCAAAGAAGCCCCTGACTGACTGGACTATGTATTTGAATGCGCAGGACTATGACAGCTTAACTTATCATATTGTATATAACTTGTATGAAGCTGCCGATGATGAGATTGTAACCTCCTCCATGACCTGGTACAGAGAGAATCCTGATGGTGAGATGCAGCCGCTCAGAAAAGTATGTTCAGATGTCAACAGATTGCTGGAAATGAAAGGTCCTTTCAGATACAGATTGCTGATGGACAGT
>DAHVPA010000346.1 GCA_027318525.1 Candidatus Cloacimonadota bacterium
TGCCCAGGTTAAAGTCAGTGAAACCGATTTGTGCAGTGCCGTTGTAGGCATGATAGCCGGGTTTGGAGGCATGCACGCTGTAAGTCTGATTGGCAGGCACTCCGCTAAAGCTGAAGGTGCCGTTTGTCTGGGTCAGCATAGTCAGTTCGGTGTCACCATTCAGGATTACTTCCGCATTGGCAAGACCAACCGTGGGTTCAGCGCTGTTGACCACAGTGCCTGTTACAGTTACGGATGTTATCGTCTGCAGGACGATATCCAGGATTGTGGTATGGTTGCCGGTTATGGTAACAAGCTGTGTCTGGCTATGATATCCGGGTTTGGACACCGTTACATGATACATGGATTGCGGGATATATTGGAAGCTATACAAACCCAGAGAATCAGTCAGGGTAGTCTGGTTCATTTCGTTAATGGTGACAGTCGCTCCTGTAACAGGCTGGTTTTGGCTGTTCCTTACTGTGCCGCACAAGGTGCCTAAGCCATTGAGGGACATATAAAATGTGGTCTTGGGCTGATAGTGATAGATATTAGTATCTCCGGCAGGTGGATTGGCTGGGTCATAGTTGATATCATCGCTATATACTCGGCGGGCAGCCAGGTTTCCCAAAGTGTAGCAATCGAACAAATCTGTGGAGTCAAAATACTGCGTATCCATAGGTCTTTGCACCAGCATGACCAGATTGCCGTTGGTGTAATAAAACGGCGTCTGGAAGATAACATCAACAAAGCTTTGCCCCGCAGGATAGCTGACGTTGCCGTCAAAGACCAGGGTAAGCTGTGAGGCGGGAATCCAGCCCGCTGTTAGGTCTTCCAAATCTGTATTGCCTAACCAGATTTTGGTCGGTTTGCCCTGTATCAATTCTGTTGAGGTAAAGTTGTTGTGCCAGGTTAAACCCATGATATGCGCAGGCGCAAACAGGTAACTCAGGCTGTAATAGAGCTCATCATATACTGTTTCATACAGACTGTTACGGTAATAGAAATCCATCGGTATCCGCAAATGATAATCGGCGATGGGCGGATTAATGATCACTCCCCCGGGCTGTACAATCAGGGTTAAAGAATTGCTCTGGTCGTTCAGGGCATTCTGGTCCAAAGCAGTCTCCACTTTGGCATAGATGGAAAGAGGTCCGGGGGTTGACGGAATAAAGGGGATGGTAACTTGCTGCGTCTGCCCGGAAGCAATGCTATCATGCGGAACCGTGACCAGCAGTTCATTATTACTGTTAAACAGCTTCACATTATATTGCCCTATGCCCATCCAACCGCAATTGGAAACATCCACTCTGTAAATGCTTTGGACATCCTCAGAAGGGGTAATGTTACCTGTCAGGTTGGCAATGCCCAAATCGAAGCCAGGGGGTGACGTCACAAACCCAAAGGTCGTCTTGGGAAACTGACCGCTCAGGATACTGCCTGCCAGAGGCGGATTGGCAGGGTCAGGATTAATTGTATCAGAATTATACATCCTGGAACGGCTGCTGCCAACAGTCTGGCAATAGAAGTTCGGCACTTCGCTCAGCCAGGTGCTTTGGACAGGACAGCGCACCATGATAACGAG
>DAHVPA010000347.1 GCA_027318525.1 Candidatus Cloacimonadota bacterium
ATTATCCCGGAAGAGGAGCGCACAGCCAGGCTTGAGGAGATAAGCTCCCAATTCAGCAGCGAATTCGGAGAAGAGCTAATGGGCATATCTGCTGTGAGCGGCTATCATATCCCGGAACTGAAAAGACGGCTTTATGACCTGCTACAGAAAAGCAGATAGACGATATGCAGCGATAAGGTAGAAGATAGGCAAAAGATGGACCGGCTCAAATCCTGGCTCAAGTTGAAGTCTGCTCCCGGACTCGGGTTCCAGACGATTTTCCGCCTTTTGGAAACCTTTGGCGAGCCATCTCTCTGGACTCATGAGACCTTACAATCAGCTTTCTCCCAGAAGTTTATTTTTACCTCTGCCTTTGATTATCTTAATGCCAAAGACGATCCTCCCGGCTGGAAAGCAATCTGCCGCTATATGGATGATTTTAGCATCGGATATGCCACCCTTCTTGACTCAGACTACCCCGAACTGCTCAAAAACATCTATTCACCACCCCTGCTGCTCTTTTACCGAGGCAAACCCTTCCCAACCTCTTCCGGACTTAGTCTGGGCGTAGTCGGCACCCGCAAACCTTCCGAATATGGCAAAAGCATGACGGCGCAGATTGTGGAGCCGGTCGCGGCAGCAGGAGTAACGATTATCAGCGGACTTGCCTACGGGATTGATACAGTGGCGCACAAAGCTGCTCTGAAAGCCGGAGGCAGGACGATTGCGGTGTTGGCTCACGGACTGGACAGCATCTATCCTCCCCAAAACAGAACTCTGGCAGAGCAGATTATGGAAAAAGGCGCTCTCATCAGCGAATACGAACCCGGCAGCAAGATGGAACGCTGGAATTTTCCTGCCCGCAACCGCATTATATCGGGTCTGTCCCAAGGTGTTCTGGTAACGGAAGGTTCTCTTTCCAGCGGCGCAATGTTGACCGCCAAGTTTGCTTTAGAGCAAAACCGCGATCTTTATGCCCTGCCCGGTCACGTTAATCTCGAGAATGCCCAGGGTCCCAATCACCTTATCCGCAACGGAGCCAGACTGATTTCTTCGGCAGCAGATCTGTTGCAGGATTTGGGTCTTGACCAACCGGCATCAGAGCAGTTGAACCTTTTTCCTGAACTGACCGAAACCGAACAGCACGTCTGGGATATCTTTAGGGAAGCCCAGCGCGAAATCAGCTTTGATGAACTGGTCTTAAAAACCGGCTGGAGTATTGGTCAGCTCTCCATTGTGCTGCTCAATCTCGAGCTTAAAGGTGTTTTGCTCAAAGCAGGCGGCAACAGCTTTGTCCTCAGATAAGGAGACATCATGATTGAAGTGAGTGCGCTGAATCCCGACCTCAGTCCTGCCGACCTGGAACAAATCAGGCAGCTCTATCTTTCCAACGGCTGGATTGAAACTGCCGATGACGATGCTGAGACCCTCATCCGTAAAATAGTGAAAGGCACCTTTTGCTTTGCCGTGGCGCGGGAAGAGGGCAAGGTTATCGGCATGGGAAGAGCCATCTCGGATGGCGTCAGTGATGCTTACATCCAGGACGTGACTGTTTTTCCGGAATACAGAAAGCAGGGCAT
>DAHVPA010000348.1 GCA_027318525.1 Candidatus Cloacimonadota bacterium
AAACATTACAAAACAAGTGGAAACTAATCTAAAGAAATATATGGAGGAACAATGATCAGCAAGAAATTGCAGGATGCCATCAACGAGCAAATCAACCGTGAAATGTATTCCGAATATCTGTATAATGCCATGAGCGCCTGGTTTGCCAGCCAGACCCTGAACGGCTTTGCCATGTGGATGGAAGTCCAGGCACGCGAAGAACATGCCCACGCCATGGGCTTTTTCAAGTATCTTTTGGACAGGGGTGGAAGAGTCGAGCTCAAAGCTATCGCCAAACCGCCACGTGATTTTAAGGATGCCATGGATGCTTTCAAGCAGACCCTTGAGCATGAGCACTTCATCACCAAAAGCATCAACGAACTCAAAGACCTTGCCATCAAGGAAAAAGACCATGCCTTTGACAGCTTCCTGAACTGGTATGTGGATGAGCAGGTGGAAGAGGAAAACAACGACGAGACCATCATCGGCAAGTTGAATATCATCAAAGGCAGACCCGAAGGGCTGCTCTTCCTCGATAATGAACTGGGAACCCGTGTTTACACCGCTCCCGTCATCAGCGGCATCATAGTTTATTAACAAACCAAGTCAAAACTAACAGATAAGGCTGCCTGCCTGCGGGTAGCCTTTCTTTTTATCCTGCTCTTGACCTAATCACTCCGCTGCTTTCAGATTACCTCCATATCAAGCCAGGGTCGGCTTTATCTGAGAGTTATCAGAGACTTAGTCCGGGATGACTCTCTGAGCAGGAAGTATGTGCATACTCAATCCAGGCATGGCATCCACTGTCCGGCTTCCTGCCTAATCCCTACAACCGGGCGCAGGATTTATATGCCTGTGTTGTCACATATGGGCAGGGGTAAATTAGGTAAGGGCTGATAAAGATAAATTATGGTTTATGCTTTTCGTGGAAGCGGATTTGGGCTGTGGATTCTCTCAGGTATTGGGGTTCAAGTTCTGCCAGCAGAATGAAGTCATAGACTTCCGGTTGCGGTTTGAGTCTTTTGAGGGAAAGCAATCCGGCAGCCATGGGAAAGTTCTGGTGCTCCAGTACTTCAGTGACCTGCAGTCCTTTGGCTTCCAGCATTGGTTTAAGCTTGGAGCCCATATTGCCGACGAGGGTGACGGGCGCATCCACCTTGGCAACAAGGTCTTCCGGTCTGATGACACAAGGTTCTATTACAGGATTGAGCAGAGGGTCATAAAGCGCGGCGTAGAGCTCCTTCATCTTGGCGTCCTGCACCACCAGGATGGGATGTTTGCTGCCATAGCAATTGGCTGCCACAAGTTCAAGAGATGAATAGGTCAGGAGCGGGATTTTCCTGCCATAGGCGATTCCCTTTGCAGTAGCCAATCCAATCCGCAGTCCGGTAAAAGAGCCTGGACCAATGGTAGTTATCAGACCCGACAGGTCTTCCGGACTGAGTCTGCAGAATTTAAGCGCTGCATCCACCTGCGGCATCAACGTCTCCGAATGCGTGATGTCAATATTGAAATAACACTGGTAAAGCAAAGCTCCATCCTGCTCCAGAGCAATGGAGCCGGAGGTGCTGCTAC
>DAHVPA010000349.1 GCA_027318525.1 Candidatus Cloacimonadota bacterium
GAGCCAGCAGGATTCCGGCGCTGGCTTTGTCATCCAGAAAGCGGCTCTTGATAAAACCTGATTTGGTATAGACGGTGCGCGGATCAAAACTGATAAAATCCCCCGGCTTGATACCCAGCTTCAGCACTTCGTCCTCTTTGGTGACGATTTCGTCCAGGATCACTTCCAAATTGTTTTCATTGCGCTCCAGAGTTGCGGTATCCCGATAGGTGTGTGCGGCTGCACTGACCAGATGAATCGTGCCTGAATAGTTTTTCCCGCCCCGAGTATGGACGGTGACGTTTTCATTTTCGACAAAGCCTCCCGCATATCCGCCAATGGAAGTGAAGCGGATTCTGCCATTGCCCTTGACGCTGCGAATCATCGCTCCCAACGTGTCGATATGGGCTGCCAATACCAAAGGTCTGCCTTTGCCGCCAAGTTCGCAAATAACCGCATTTTTGCGCGTCGTTTTGGGAGCCAGTTTCATTTTTTTGAGTTCCTGCAGGAGGTATTTCACCACATCTGCCGTAAATCCGCTGGGGCTTGGAATTCTGCACAAGGCGAGAATACTCTCGACTGCATAGTCGGTGTAATTCTGTTTTTTCTTCATGTCTGTATCCTTTTTAACTTTGTTTTATGATAGGAGGGGTCACCGAGGGGTCTTCGAGGGGTAAGCCCGCGATAATCCCTCGCAGCATTTATGGAATCAGTATAACTCAGGTCCGGAATAGGCTGATAAAATTAGAAGTCGAAAATCAGTCGGATGCTTCACGTGAAACAGGGGTGGGTACAAGAGAAAGCAGTTTATCCACGTGATTCTTCCAACTGAAGCCAACTGCACGCAGTTTACCCTTGGCAGACATCCGGGCACGCAAGGCGGGATTCTTCAGCAGCAGCAGAATCTTGGCTGCGATATCGGCATGCATCTCAGGATCAAAGGTCAGCACCGCATCTCCCCCAATCTCAGGTAAGGCGGAACGGTTGGAGCAAAGCACCGGAAGTCCCGAAGCCATGGCTTCCACCAGCGGGATGCCGAAACCTTCATATAGGGACGGGAAGATATAGAGCAGGGCATAATGATAAAGCGCACCCAAATACTGAGCCTCCACCTCGCCTAAAAAACGGATGCTGTTTTTGGCAGGAGAATCCTCCAGGTAATGGTAAACTTCTTCACATCCAAGCCAATCCGGACCGGCAAAAACCAGTTCATAAGCATCCCTGGTTTCATCGGGAAGCAGTTCAAAAGCACGGATCAGGTGCAGATGATTCTTGATCGGGTGCTCAATCCGGGAGTTGTAAAAAAGATAAGGTTTGTTCAGACTAAAATGGGAGCGGAGTTCTGCTTCAGACTGTCTGACGCGTATTTTTTCCGGGTCATAGCCATTGTAATTCACTTCGATTTGGATGGGGGGAAGATAGTAGTATTTGATCAGGTCATTCTTGGAATTCTCGCTGATGGTCATGATGATGGGAGCTTTGCGCAGATAGAGAGGGATGATATGTTTCACGTAAAACATACGCGCCTTATCATACCTGGAAGGCACGTGATATTGTGCCAAATCGTGAAA
>DAHVPA010000034.1 GCA_027318525.1 Candidatus Cloacimonadota bacterium
GACACCCTTAACAAAATCTATCACTGGGAAACTTATGCCAAGGATGAAATCCTGGCTTTGGTGCAAAGCCTTCCCCTCAAAGATCTTAGTGTGGAAGATTATTATGTTCCGGTGGATAATCCCACCGACAGCAAGGTTGTTGACCCGATGATAAAAAACGTCCAAGAATGGATAAAGAAATGCCAATCAGTCCCGGAAGCAGAAAGAATCTGCTGCGAAGGGCAAAAGATAATTGAGCGAATTAAAACCGTCGGTTGTGTAAGCGCCAGCAGGCTTCTGATCACAGCCCATAAAATATAGAGGTATACATATGAGAAAAAAGACTGAAAAAACAGAAAAACCGGATAAAATTGAAGAATCTGTTGCTGTATCGGAGGACTTGTTTGAGCTGACGCAAGCCCAATTGAATAAAATCGCCAAGGATAGTGAGATTCAGGTTAATGCCCAAATGAACAAGAAGGACCTGATTTTCAAAATCTTTGAATTCAGAGCTGCTCAGGAAGGTCTTGCTTTTGTGACAGGCTGTCTGGAGATTATGGAAGACGGATTTGGCTTTCTGAGATTTCCCGAAAACAACTACAACCCGGGCAGAGACGACGTGTATGTTTCCCTGACTCAAATCCGCAGGTTTAACCTGAAAAAGGGACACATGGTATCAGGTCCGGTGCGTTCACCCAAGGAAGGAGAAAAATACTACGCCCTGCTGAGGGTGGAATCCATTAATTACCAATCTCCTTCCAGCACTCAGGATATGCGCCTGTTTGACGAACTTACACCCTATTACCCGACCGAAAGGCTCAATCTGGAGTATGAACCTTCCAACTACTCAACCCGGGTCATCAATCTCTTCACACCCATTGGTAAAGGTCAGCGCGGATTGATAGTAGCCGCACCCAGAACCGGTAAAACCACCCTTCTACAAGATACTGCCAATGCCATCCTGACCAACCATCCGGAAGTGCATCTGATAGTCCTGCTGGTGGATGAGCGTCCGGAAGAAGTGACAGAAATGAAGAAAATCCTGCGTCCCGGCAATAAGGAAGTCATCAGCTCCACCTTTGACGAGTCTCCAAAAAACCATACCAACGTGGCGGAAATGGTTCTGGAAAAAGCCAAGCGCATGGTGGAAATGAATCAGGACGTCGTCATTGTGTTGGATAGTATTACACGTCTGGCACGAGCTTATAACAGCGTCATGCCCTCCAGCGGAAAGGTGCTCTCCGGCGGTATTGACGCCAATGGACTGATCAAGCCCAAAAAGTTCTTCGGCTCAGCCCGTAATACAGAAGAATCCGGCAGCCTGACCATTATCGCCACAGCTTTGATTGACACAGGCAGCAAGATGGACCAGGTCATTTTTGAAGAATTCAAAGGCACTGGCAATATGGAACTGCAACTCGACAGAAGTATCTCCGACATGCGTCTGTATCCTGCCATAGACCTCGTCAAATCCGGCACCCGCAGGGAAGAACTGCTTCTGACCAAGAATGAGCTCAACCGCATGTATGTCCTGCGTAAGTATCTGAAGACCATCAGTCCCATCCAGGGCATCGAAATGCTGCGCAAGAAAATGGCTGCCACTCAGACCAATGATGAGTTGCTGAATTCCATGAGCAACTGACCGCAGCTCTGACCAGGCTGCTATCAGAAAATTGAAAACTGCACTGATTCGTAAAGGGAAAAAGCACGTGAGACCTGTCAGAACTATGGTCTGGATTTTTGCACTCCTGACGGCGTTAAGCTTATTTACGCCTTGCCTGCAAGCACTGAATCAGGATTTCAGAGCTTTGGAAGAAGCATTCAACAGGGGCGACACCGCTCTCTGCCGCTCTTTGCTGCCAAAGCTGACAGCCGGTGATCCGGACGAATCTGCATACCTGTTATATTATAAGGCTATGCTCAATCCGGATGCCGATTTTGCCAAAGGTTCCCTGCAGGCACTGGTTACCAATCACCCCAGACATCACCTGGCGCAAAAAGGCTGGCTGGAGCTGGGTAAAATCAGTCTGCTGGACCGTAATTATACAGAGGCACTGTCCCACCTTGGTAAAATCACCGACCCCAAACTGGATGACAAGCATTTCTGGATTGCCAAAGCCTATTATGAAAAAAGCGATTATACCAATGCCATAGCTTCAGCAGGACAGTATCTGAGAGTGGCAAACGAGCACTCGGGAATCGAGGAAATGACCTTTCTGACTGCCGATGCATATATTGCCCTGGAGCAGTATAACAGCGCCATCAACAGCCTCAGGAAATTGCTTGCTGCTTCCGAAAAAGTTCAGGATGAGCAATATCTGCGTTACCGCTACGGCTATGCGGCAGAAATGCTGGATAACAGAGCTGAGGCATTGAACCAATACAAGGCAGGCTATGAACTAAACCGGTTTTCCCAACTGGCTTATCTGATTGAGGACAGACTGTTTGAGATGCGGGAAAGATTCGGTTCGGGCATTGACCTTAGTTTTCTTTATCCATATGCTTCCGGACCTTTGCCGGAAATCGTTGTTGCCCAGCAGAATACAAATCCGGATGAGGTCAATTCCAACCAGCCAGATTCCACCAAAACTGCAGTCAATCCTCCCCCCAAGGAAATCAATCCGAATGAACAGCGCGGGATTTATCTGCAAGCCGGCAGGTTTAGCAGCCAAAATAATGCCATCAAGCTCTGCGACAGGATTTACAAACTAAAACTGGCTGCCCAGTATTACAAATCAACCCAATTTCAGGATGTTTCCTGGGTCGTGCTGGCAGGTCCATTCCCCACCGAACTGGATGCCGTCAATGCTAAAACCCTCCTGCGTGATAATAACATCGATTCCTTTATCATCCAGAAACAATGAGGCTGGCATGAACCATACCCGGCTTACCTTTTGCCCCATCTCTTTTCAGGTAATGGTAGAAGCCGGACTTTGCAGAGACTTTGCCTCTACAGACTCTCTGCAGACCCTCTGCAAGGAAAGAGCGTGAAAAAAACGCAAGCCGGCGATGCTAAAATCACTCCGATGCTTAAACAGTATCTGGAAGTGAAACAGGCTCATCCTGATAAACTGGTCCTCTTCCGGATGGGGGATTTTTACGAAACCTTCTTTGAAGATGCCTATACAACCTCTAAAGTTTTGAATATCACCCTCACCACCCGTAATAAAAACGACTCTAATCCCGTTCCCCTGGCAGGTTTCCCCTATCATGCCCTGGATACATATCTGGATAAACTGATTAAAGCCGGTTTGAAAGTGGCAATCTGTGAACAGGTGGAAGACCCCAAACTGGCTGTGGGACTGGTTAAAAGGGATGTGACAGAAATCATTACCCCGGGCGCAATTCTGGACCAGAACCTGATAGACAAACATGATAACAATTTCCTCTGTGCCGTTTATAGAGACACTTCCCAAGAGTTTATAGGGCTAGCTTGTCTCGATGTTTCAACCGCCGATTTCAGGTTTACAGAAATTTCCGCTTCTGAACTGGTGAATGAACTGCAGAGAATGAATCCTGCGGAAATAATCGTCAGCTCCAGTGAAAGCGAAAAGTGGCTGCTCGATCTGATGGGAGACTATCAAACAACGCTCAGCATTTTCGACAGCTGGCAATTTCAACCCTCGGAAGCTATCCAAACGCTGAAAAAGCACTTTGGAGTGAAATCCCTGGAAAGCTTCGGAGCACATAATAAAGCAATGGGTGCAACTGCCTCCGGTGCAGCTTTGGCTTATGTGCAATCCCTGTATAAGGACGAGCTGCGTCATATCACAGCGCTGCATTATTACTCCCTGAGCAATTACATGCAACTGGATGAGGTTACACGGCGTAATCTCGAATTGCTCAAATCCATGCGTTACGGAAACCGCAGCGGCAGTCTGATTGAAATCATAGACCAGACTTTGACGCCGATGGGCTCAAGGCTTCTGCACCAATGGCTGCTAAATCCGCTGCTGCATGAAGAAGAGATTATTGCCCGGCAGGAAATCCTAGCTATCCTTCTCAACGATTTTCCCCATCTCAAAGACCTGCGTGCCAAGCTCAAGGATATCGGCGATATCGGCAGACTGCTTTCCAAAATCGGTTCGCAACGCATCAATCCAAGAGAAATCATAGCTCTGCAATCCTATTTGCTGGTGCTGACAGAAGTGCATGCCACCCTGGACCGCTTTGACGGAGAAGCTATTGACAACTGGCAGGAACAACTGCTCAGGTTTGAAGAGCTCATCCGCAGGATAGATGCCGCTTTTGTGGATAGACCCCCTCTGACCATCTCGGAAGGAGGTATCTTCAAATCCGGATATCATGCCGAACTGGATGAATTGCTGAACCTAAGCCATGATGGCAAGTCCTGGATAGCAGCTCTGGAAGAAGATGAACGTAAAAAAACCGGGATTCCTTCACTAAAGATAGGATATAACAAAGTCTTCGGCTATTATATCGAAGTAACAGCTGCCCAACGCGGAAAAGTCCCTGATTATTATATCCCAAAACAGACACTGGTCAATGCAGAGCGGTTTATCTCCCCGCGTTTAAAAGAATACGAAGCTAAGGTTTTGAGTGCAGAAGAACGCAGGAAAAGCCTGGAATATGAACTATTTAAGGATTTCCGGCTTTACTTGATGGAACAGCTTGCCAATCTGCAGATAATGTCCGACACTGTGGCTGAAATCGATGTCTATGCAGGACTGGCTTTTCTGGCTCACAACGGTAACTACTGCAGACCGGAATTCACAATAGAAAGAAATCTGGAAATCACCGGTGGAAGGCATCCCGTAATAGAGAAACTTCTGACAGGAGAGGAATTCATACCCAATGATACGGCTCTAAACCAGGATGACAACCGGATTGCCATTATCACAGGACCCAATATGGCAGGAAAATCCACCTACCTGAGGCAAATCGGGCTGTTGGTAATCCTTGCCCAGATGGGCAGCTATGTCCCGGCAAAGAATATGAAACTGCCTGTATTTGACAGAATCTTTACCCGGGTGGGAGCTTCTGATAACCTGGCTCAGGGGCAGAGTACATTCCTGGTCGAAATGATCGAAACAGCCAATATCCTGCATTCCGCCAGTTCCGAATCCCTGATTCTTTTGGATGAAATCGGACGCGGAACTTCCACCTTCGACGGACTAAGCCTTGCCTGGTCGATTGTTGAATACATCGAGAAGAACGTCAATGCACTCACGCTTTTTGCCACTCATTACCATGAACTGACAGAACTGGAAAATATCTATCCTGCAGTTAAAAACTATAATATCGCAGTAAGGGAATGGCAGGACAAAATGATCTTCCTGAGAAAGATTGAGCGAGGCGGAGCAGACCAGAGCTATGGAATCCAGGTTGCCCGGCTGGCTGGTTTGCCTGATAAAGTAATCAGACGCGCCAAAGACATTCTCAGGAATCTGGAAGAACATGAAATCAGCCCTAAGGGACTTACTAATACAATCCGCAAGAAACTGAACCAGAGCATCCCACAGATGGAAATCTTCGAAGTCTTGCTGGATAAAACAGAAGCAAAACAGAGCTTTCTGGAAGAGATTAAAGATCTTGATTTGGATGCATTAACTCCCATCCAAGCCTGGCAATTTCTGAAAGATCTGCAAAACAGAATATAACCAACGGAGGCACAACATCTATGAAGCAACAGAACATCAAACCTGATATAACAAACACCCGATTTTTTGGATCGTTAATGGCAGGCTTACTCCTGTTCTTAGTAGTTTTAAGCAGTTGCGCTGTGCAAAAAGCTGACAGCGCAGGTATGATAAACGGTGTCAATATTCCGGAAACCAGCTTTCTGGAATCATACAAAGGGCATTTTACAGGTTTTGTCCTCGAAAAAGACCGGCGCCCGGATGAGAAAGAAAAGCTGGAGCTTTATCAGAAGACCTGGACAGATATTACAATTCACATTATCCTCAAAGAGTATTTCAACAAATACAATATCAAGGTAACCCAGAGCGAAGTCCTGGATACATTAATGACAAATATCCCTGCCAGTATAACCAAAGCACCTGTTTTCCAGACTAATGGGGAGTTTGATAAAGCACTATATCTCAAGACTCTTACTTCGGAATCCAATAACACACTGGATTGGCTTAAAGGCTACTATTACGAATATTACATTCCTTTGGCTAAGCTCAAAACCGAGCTGCAGACCAGGGAAATCATCTCCAGGCAGGAATTAACTAATCTGTATAACATCCTAAATACTGAAGCAGATATTGACTGGGTGGTCTTTGACCCCCGCCAGACCAAGGTTGAGATTTCCCAGGCAGAGATTGAAAACTATTATCACGCCAACAGCGCAAAGTATGCAGTTTCACGTTATGCCGGCTTTGGATGGGTAACAATCCCTGTTATCTCAACTCAGGCAGATGTTGGAGAAGCCAAAGCAAAAGCAGATTCTATCTATTATGAATTAGGTCGGGGAAAATCATTTGCCAGCATGGTTGAGACTTTTTCCGCCGCACCTTCAGCCGGCAAAGGCGGTGCCTTGGGTTTTGTCAGGTATGATGAGCTTACTCCCACACTGAAGACAGCTCTGGAAGGAATCGGGACAGGAAATTATACACGTCCGCAGAAAATTGACAATTACTGGGTGATTTACCAGCTGGCTGAACGCACCAAAAACATGGTGAAACTCAATGAACTGGCTATCGCAATCGCACCAGGAACAGCCAGCAAGACCAGAATCAAAGATACCGCCATCCACTTAAGAGACTTGAGCCTGCAGCTTGGTTTACAAACAGCTGCTGAAGAGATGGACCTAGCTTATAATAAAACAGGTAAAGTTACTGCGGATTCTGTCTGGCTGCAGGATGCTGATGTTTGTGCATATCTGATTGATCGAGCCTATGCTCAAACCAAGGGTGCTGTGCTAGAACCTGTTTATTCCCAAACTATGCGAGCCTGGATTGTGGCACAGGTCATCGAGTTACAGCCTTTGGAACGCAAACCGCTGGTCGAAGTCAACGATGATATAGCAGCTTGGTTGAAATCTGAACGGCAGAAAAGCCAAACCCTTGATTTGGCAAGCAGTTGGGTTGCGGCAAACATAACCAATCTCCGGCAGGCTGCAATCAGAGATGGGCTGGAGATAGTTTCCACCGGGAATCTGAACTACGATGGCGAGGTCAAATCTATCCCCGTCAGCAGTTTTTTCAGTGATGTTATTTCCAGATATCAGAATAAAAAGGATCAGACAGTAATCAGTGCCGGCGACTTTGTCTTCTATCCGCTGGTTACAAAGACAAGCAAACTTAGCAACCCGATTATCGGACAGCAGGAAGCACGCAATTTTTATTACAACAGCATTGAACCGGATTGGTTTAACAAATGGCTTGACCAACGGATTAAGGAAGCTCGCATCAAAATCTGGTATGATTACTCCCTAAATGTAAGATAGCCATGAAGCAAAAACTAAATACCAGACAAGGCATAATTTTTGCTTGACACAGCATTAGTAATTTTTTAGATTACTTTTGAGGTATTTGAATGAAAGGTATTTTTACTGCGTTGCTTTTAACAGGCATTATAACTCTTTGTGCCATATCTATATATGACATTCAATATACCACCAATCCAGGAAGCAACAACACCTATCCATCGGTTTATGCCGGTAAAACGGTCTCGGTGGAGGGTGTCGTCACCGCCATCAATCACCGTAATGGTGGATTCTTTATCAGCGAGTTATCCGGCGGACCCTGGAGGGGTATTTTTATCAGAAGCGAAGCTACAAACGTCAAATCCGGAGACAGACTGATTATCAGAGGCACAGTGGACGAATACTTTGGAATGACCTGCCTGCGGGATTTGACCCAGCTTAAGTTGCTGAATTCAGGATATCCTCTTCCCTTTGCCAATCAGGTCACTACCGGTCAGATTACTACTCCTGATCAGGCTGAAGCTTATGAAAGCACATTGGTGAGAGTGCAAAATGCCAGTTTTATCCAGAGCCAGGGCAACAATCAGAGGCTGGTTGTTAATGATGGCTCAGGCTCCTGCCTGTTAAACAGCTTTTTTTCCAATGATAAAATCCGCGTCTATAAAGCCGGTGAATTGTTTACTTCCATCACCGGCATAGTTTGTTATGCCTATGGCGACTATTCCATCAACCCCAGATATAGCAATGATGTGGCTGTTATGGTGCCCGTTTTCAATCAGAATCGCTCCTGGGGCAGAATCAAATCAATCTACAGATAGTTAAGGAGTTAACATGAAGAAGTTCTTTAAGACCCTGTTTGTTGTAGGCGGAACTGCATTAGCCGGTTATTTTGGACTCAAACTTTACAAAATCGTAGGCAATATCACCAAACTTCACAAATCTCTACCTGAATTTCTGAACAATGTCTATGGTGAGAAGCCCACTCTGCATATCAATCATAACCTCAAATCTGCTACTGTCAAGGTTGGATTTTCTCAAGCCATTCTGGATAAGCATTCTGACATAGAAACCACTGTCCGTGAATATATAGATGATTTTTATCCCGAGCTGGCTAAGAATACAATCAATGTTGAAATCTTTGCCAAATCCGAAATGCCGGAGGAAGAATCCTCAGAAGTTGAGAACGAATCCTGATTTTCTCCACATAAACAATTTGGGTTCCCTATAATGGGAACCCTTTTTTTTATCTATTTAATTGGATTAGCGTCATTCACAATCCTGAGAGAGACTTTGCAGAGAGTATGCAGAGACTAAGTCTCCGGAAACCCTCTGTGAACTCACCCTCTGAATTAGGGTAAATGTTTGTTATTGCAGAGCAATCACACCTGCCAGGCAAAGAGCTACCACAGCAGCAGCAGCCAGCAGAACTCCGATGAAGATATAAAACAGGGATTTCCAGAACCTCAAACCAAAAATATTGGCTGCAAAAGCACCGGTCCAGGCTCCTGTTCCCGGTAAGGGAATTCCCACGAAGATTGCCAGTCCCAGAGCTTCGTAACGCTCTATTACTCCACTCTTGTTCTTTGTCCGCTGATACAGCCAGTCCACGAACTTCTTGCCTCTGCGGGATTTTTGCAATAAAAGGACGATGCTTTCCCAAAACAGCAACACCAGAGGAATGGGCAACATGTTGCCGACTACGGATAGCAAAACTGCCTTTTGCCAACTGAACTTGAAGAGAAACATTGCCACGGGGATGGCTCCCCGCAGTTCAATAACAGGTAAAGTGGAGATGATGACCACAATCCACTCACTGGATACATTGTGACGGGCAAGCCAATCAACTGTATCTGACCTGAATCCTTCGCTCGCCCAGAGTTGGAGCATCACGAAGATCAGGAGCGCAGTAACAATTATTCTTTTATTCATAAAATCCTTACCAAGTAATGAGCACTTCATATTTCAGCCCGGCTTTTGTCAACTCTGCTGATGATTGGGAAGATGATGGTGGTCTTGGATAACCTGCTACCTGACCCAATTCCCTTGCCATAACACATCTCAACTAGTAGTTATTGGGGAAGCGGGAACTTCTACCTTTTGTAATAATGCAGGCTTTTCAAATCTATGTTGTTGTGAAACTGGCTGTTTAGATAATACAAAAAGAAGTGGTTAATCTGCCGGATGCTTTCTGCATCAATCTCCAAATCATTGATGTAGTTACCAATCATTGGCAGGACAGACATCACTTCGGCTGCTTCCGGGCTGAAAGAAAAGGCAGAGCCGACTTTGGGCAGGCAATCTGCACACAACGGTCTGCCGGTGCCAGTTTCAAATCCAGCCGGCTGCTTCATCAAACCATGGCATAATGAGCAGTTTGGTAAGCCGATATCAATACCCAGCAATTTGTAAAGATGCAGCAAAAATCTCCAGAAGATGGCAACGGGATTTTTTTCAATCCCCCTCTGATACTTCAGATATTTTAACAATAAATCATAAAACTGCGGTGTCTCATGAGCAGGGATTAAAATCTTGGAAATCAGTTCTATCCCTGCCTGCATCAAAGCCCAGTTCTCAACCGGCAAATCAGTCGGAAACTCCGTGATGGCGGAAAACTCAGTCAGGGTATGCATGCCGTTACTGCAGGAGGCCGACAATATAAACTCGTATTCGTTCATAACATTCAGCAGCACTGCCTTGTTTTGGGGAGGACGGCAAAAGCATTTGGCTATGGCAGAAAACATCCCCAGGCTTTCGGAAAAAGCCTGGATGACCAGACTGCTCTCGCCATAAGGCTGTTTTCTAATCAGGATGCAATTGGTCCTTATCTTCTCAGCCATGAGTCTGCAACATTTCCCTGGCTTTTCCAATCTCCAGGGGATCTGCAAAGATTGTCTTGTGACTGCTGTATGTAACAAAGCCCGGTGCACTTTTACGCGGCTTTCTGACGAAGCGGATCTGGGTGTAGTCAACCGGGACATTCTGCGAATTACGAGCTTTGCTGAACCAGGCAGCCAATCCGCAACAGATGCTTATATACTTTTCGGGAGGCTCAAGTTTGTGAAAGTTACGCAACAAAATGTGCGAACCGTGATAAATCCTTGTGTGAAACCACCAATCCCAGGGCTTGGCTAATTGGGTGGTAATCCTGTCATTTTCAGTTGCCTTTCTCCCGATTAAGATTTCCCAGTGCTCATCGATTTGTATCCTAAGCAGATTTTCTACTTGCCTGATAAGCTCTGATGCCTTGCCTACTCCGGCATCGATCGGCGGGAGACTCCTCCAGGCTTCAGTCTCAAATTTAACCAGTATCTCCCTAATCATCTGGATTTCTTTGCGGGTCAATTCGAGTTGACGGCTTATTTTATCGATGCCTTGTTTCGATTTGGAGTATTTCTTCAGGTAGTATTTCAGGTTTTCAGTAGCTGATTTATCTTTCCACAGGGGGATGGTGATGCTGCTCATTTGTGGGTCGTAATAATTGATGGCTTCCAAAACCTCATCGCCTTTTTTTATCCTGTTCAGATTTGTTTTGATCGTTTCGGCATAAAGCAGCCATTTATCTACCAACTCAGCATCCTGCAACTCTTTCTGTTGTTGGGCAGATTTCTTTTCGGCTTTGGATAACTCCTTTTGCCAGTAGTGCTTTAGTTTGTGTTTTTCTTGTTCTGCTGCTTGTCTAAGAACTACTTTTTCATAGTATGCCAGGAAGTAGCTGTTCATATCATTGCATTCAAGAGCTTTTTCATCAGTAGCGGATTCAATCAGCAATGGATATCTGACGTTCCCGGCATCAGGAACAAATCCGGTGGATGGTGCTTCATAAAGTAACCCGGGAAGGATTTGCCTCTTTTGGTTTTCGGCATAGGTATATTTGATCAGAGCATCCTTGATAACCAGTCCCTTTTCTTGTTTCTGGCAGAGGATAAGATTTCCGCAGGGAGGCATACATTCGAAGATAAGATAATAGTTCTGGCTGGAGTTATAAATATCCCTGCTGCATAGCTCAAAAACAAGAATGCGGTCATTGTCCCGAATAGTGATATTGCTTAGACTGGCATCATTTAGGTAATGCCAAATCTGGTTAGATTGCCGGGAGCTTTCCAGAGGTGCAGGATTCAAAAAAGGGAAAGGATTGGATGTCTTGTAATGGCAAACAAGAGATACACTGCCGCTCAGGTGGAAAATGGCATTTCCTTCGGATAAAGTTACTGCTTCCACGATTGAGTTCAATTTCCTGTTTTCTCTAACCCAAGCTGCCAGTAATAAATATTTCATTGACAAATACCGATAACCTTGCCTAAATAGTTTATTAGATTTTTGTATGTAAGGATTAGGTTTTTTGTCAACACAAACCTTGGGAGGCTGCCGGGTTATTTGTTAATGTATATGGATAGTTATGCAACATCAATATCCTGAATCATAGAGGAGATGATAATATGAAAGTATCAACCGTGATCAGCATTATACTCGCAGTGATAGCTGTTGCTTTGGGTGTGCTCTGGTTTACCACCAATTCTGCAAAAATGAAACTAACAGCACAGAATGACAGCATCAAGACTTCTTTTGACAACGCCACAACCACGATAAACGAGATTCAAGCCAGCTTGGACTCCATCGAAAGCGGTCTTTCGGGACAGCTTTTATCAGGCAGGGAAATGCCGCTTTCAGCATCAGACCGAAGGTCTCAGATTATATCCAGCATCAGAAATATGCGGATGCAGATTGAAACTGATAAGAAAAGGATTGCTGACCTTGAAAAGCAGCTTGCCAAATCGCAGCATAGAGTCAAAGGTTTGGAAGACCTCGTGGCAAAACTGAAAGCATCCATCGCAGATAAGGAAAAGATAGTAGCAGAGCTATCCGGCAAGCTGGGCGTCCTGGAAGAAACTCTCGTTACGGAAAGGAAGCTCTCAGCAGAAGAAATAGCCAAACGTGAAACCACCATTGCGGAAAAGAACACTACTATTGAAGCGCAGGAAAAAGACCTGAATACCATCTATTACGCTTTCGGCACTCGCAAAGAGCTGATGGACAAGAAGATCATTACCCGGGAAGGCGGTCTGTTGGGCATCGGTAAGATTTCCACCATTCAGCGCAATACAGAGCTGGAAAAATACAAAACATTTGACCTTTCTGAAGTGGAAGGCATTTCTTTCCCTGCCACCAGACGCGGTTATTCTATTCTGTCCAACCAAAGCTCCTCCTCTTATAAAGTGGAAAAAGCCGGTGACAGCTATATCCTCAAGGTCACCAACAAAGAGCTCTTCCGCAAATATAAACTGCTGGTGATTGAAATCCTGTAACCCTGGTTTTCGACCAAAACAAAAAGGCTGCTTTCTAAGGCAGCCTTTTTTTTATCGGTAGTTTACTTTTGTTATGGAGTTATGATGATTTCT
>DAHVPA010000350.1 GCA_027318525.1 Candidatus Cloacimonadota bacterium
AAGAATGTCTGAAAGTATGCGGAGTGACATCCTTGTTCAAACCGGCATTCAACACCGCTTCCTGCAATATCTTCCAGAAACCCATACGGCTGAGTTTTCCTCCCAGCCGGTTTAGAAAAATAAAGTCGCTCTTCTTATGCTTGAGCAGTATGGGACGGACCCTCTCCACATATGAAAGGACAAGGTCCAGCACGTTATCCAGAACGGGGACATATCTCTGCTTGCTGCCCTTGCCCCGTACCAGAATAACTTGCTCCGCCTGATTAATATCATGGATGGTGAGTCCCAGCAATTCAGAAATTCTAAGTCCTGTGGCATACAACATCTCCAACATCGCTTTGTTGCGAATCTGCAAAGGCTCTGCAACAGGAAGACTGTTTAACAGCTTAAACATCTCATCCACAGTCAGATAATCAGGCAAGTGTTGAGCTGTCTTGATGCGCGGAACCTGGTCAAAATCTACATTTATCGCGATGTCCTGCTTTTCCAGATAACCAAAAAACTGCTTGAGCGCAACTCTTTTCCTTGCCAGTGAAGTATTGACCAGTCCAATGCTCTGCAGGGAAACCAGATAATCAACCAAATCTGCTGCAGTATAGATATTCAGAGCTTTGGGGTTGAATCTGAGAAAATCCTCCAGATCGCTTCGGTAGCTCACGACAGAGTTCTCCGCCATACCTTTTTCGACTTTGAGATAAAAGACAAAGCCGTTCAAAGCTGAAAAAAGCTGGGGAGACAAAGCATCATTCGCTGCTGAAGTAATTGAGCGTCTCCTTGGTTATTCTGATATCGTGGGGGTGGGATTCTTTCAAGCCAGCCGGGGTGATTTCAATAAACTCAGATGTATCATGCAAATACTTCAGGTTTTTAGCTCCGCAATAACCCATCCCGGAACGGACTCCACCGATCAGTTGGTAGACAAAGTCCTTGAGTGGTCCCTTGTATGGCACCATCCCTTCTATGCCTTCTGCGACCAGTTTATTTTCGTCACAATCCTGCTGGAAATATCTGTCCTTGCTGCCGCATTTCATTGCTCCCAAAGAACCCATTCCGCGATAGGACTTAAATCTTCTGCCGTTGTATATGATTGATTCGCCGGGGCTTTCATCTGTGCCTGCAAATAAACTGCCTATCATAACGGCATTAGCACCACCAGCCAGAGCTTTTACGATATCGCCGGAAAACTTGATGCCTCCATCTGCAATCAGGGGGATGCCCTGCTTGTCCGCCACTGCTGCACAATCCATAATGGCAGTAAGCTGAGGAACGCCTATGCCTGCCACGACCCTTGTGGTGCAGATGGAGCCTGGTCCGATGCCGACCTTAATAGCGTTGGCTCCACTGTCTATAAGGTATTGCGCGGCTTTGGCAGTTGCAACATTGCCGGCGATTATCTCTGTCTTGCATGATTTGCTGATTGCTTTTATGGCTTGCTAGATGTGGATGTGGTGTCCATGAGCCGTATCAATCACTATAACATCTGCACCTTTCAGAATCAGCTCCTGAGCCCTTTCCAGATAATCTCCGGTAACGCCTACCGCAGCTC
>DAHVPA010000351.1 GCA_027318525.1 Candidatus Cloacimonadota bacterium
AAGCAATATATTGACTTCTGTTTCATAATCTTTGACTGAATACAGCTTGTCGTAGTATTTGGCTATGGGGGAATACTGCATTTATCCTTCACTTAAATTTTTAGTCTGACGTGAGGGAATAACCAATGCAGCCATGTAGAATACAAACTCTAACAAGACTATTACAGCTCCGGTCGGCAGATTTAATTGCCATGAAAGCAGGAATCCTGTCAGCGATGACATCAGAGAGACTAATATGCTGAGCAGAATAGCTGGTTTGAGACGGTGGGAGATTCGAAAGGCGATAGATGCTGGTAAAATAAGCTGTGCCGTGACAAGAATAATTCCTGCGATTTTGACAGCAGTCACTATATTGACAGCCAACAGCAGCAAAAGACCATAGTAGACAGGTTTTACTTTGATTCCAAAGACTTCTGCCATTGGCATGTTATATGTCAGATAGAAAAGCTCTTTAAAAAAGAGGCTGACATAGGAAAGATTGACTAGAGCCAATAGAACAAGTTCTGTCAGGTCTGTCCTTGTTACTAGCAGGATGTTGCCAAAAAGGTAGCTTGCCAGGTCGAAGGTATAATCTTTTTTCAAAGCTATTAAGATGATACCCAAAGCCATTGCCACAGACAGAAAAATAGTGATGACATTGGTTTCATCAGACCTGAAGAATTTGGAGAATAAGCCAATCAGGATGGTTACCCCCACCACAAAAAACAGGGTTGTAACCTCGAGATTGAGACTTAGTAATAGTGCCAGAGCGATACCGGCAAAGGCTATATGGGAAAGGGCTTCACCCATATAGGCAATTTTCTTTAACGTAACGAAAGGAGAAAGGACTGCCAGGGAAAGCCCCGACAGGATTGCTCCCAGTAACGCTTGCACCAGAAAATCATACTGCAGCATCTTAGTAATCCTTTTCTATCAGTTTAAGTCCATCGCCGAAAGTGCTGTGAATATGTTCTGCTGTCAGCAGTTCTGTTGCTGTGTGGCAGTGCAGGGTTTGATTCAGACAGACCAGGAATGTGCAGTATTTGTTTAACATGTGTAAATCGTGGCTGATGGTTATAATGGTTTTGCCTTGTTGATGCAGCTCTGCAAGCAAATCAAAGAAGCTGATTACGCCCGGTTTGTCAATACCAGCTTCAGGTTCATCCAAAATCAGATAGGAACTGCCTGTGAGTAATGCCCTTGCCAGCAAAAGCCTTTGCCATTCTCCACCGGATAGACTGCCGATGAGCTGATGCTTCAACGAAGCGATTCCCACTTTTTCCAATACTTCTTCTGTCTTTAGTATTGATTGCCGGTCCAATCTTCTGCCCAATCTCGTTTGTCCTGCCAATCCCATCATAGCCAATTCTGAGACAGTCGCAGGAAAGTGTCGGTCAAATTCTTCCCTTTGTGGAAGATAGCCAATCCTGTTGGTTTTGAGCCAGTCGCGGTTGTTTTTGCCTTCGATAAAAACTTCACCGGAATAATCCCGGATAATGTTTAGCATGATTTTGACCAAAGTGGATTTTCCTGCTCCGTTGGGACCGATAATTGCCACAAATT
>DAHVPA010000352.1 GCA_027318525.1 Candidatus Cloacimonadota bacterium
ATATTAGCCAGCCCTGGATTGCTAATCTGTTTCCCAATCCTGTCCAAAACTCAGGCAAACTGAACCTTGCATTTAGCGGATCAGGTTACAAATCATTACAAGATATGCAATGTGAAGTCTATAATGTAAAGGGACAATTAATTCAGCGGACATCAATCCCCAAGGAGAATCTGGCTCTGGGATTGTGGACTTTTGATACAAAGGGTCTTGCCAAGGGGATTTATCTGGTCAGGCTTTCCTCTGTGGGTAAACTCCGCTGGGCAAAGAAAGTCACCATCCTTTGATTAGTTAAAATGTCTGCAGAGAGTTTTTAGAGACTTAGTCTCCGGAAACCCTCCCCAGATTCTTTAGTGCAGCACGGCTTTCTTTCATCTGATGGATGGATTGGACTGTGTTTCTTAAAATATTTATGTGAATGGGTTTGTTTAGGAAATGCTCAATCCCCAATAACCGGCATTGATGCATTAATTCCTTGGAGCCGACACCGGTTAAGATCATGATCTCAAAATCTTCATCCCTGATGCTGCTCTTATTCAGAGTTTTAAGGATGGAATTAATGAAATCCAAACCAGAAATCGGCAGCATGTGCATGTCGAGAATGACCAAAAAAGGTCGGTGTTCATAGAAAAGCTGCAAGCCAATTTCGGGATCTTGCGTCGATAAAAGCTCAAACGACAGGCTTTCCAGCGATGCTATCAGTGTTTCGACAATTGGTAATTCGTCGTCAATAATGAGTATCTTGTCCATCTGCCACCATCAGGGAAACTGCTGAAAGAGACCAAAACTGGCATTATATTTCTCGTATCCGTCTTCAACTTTCTGATATCCCACCCCGAACTTGATTCCGCAATTGCGTTTTAACCAAATCTGTTCCATCAGGTTGATGCTGATGACATCCTGGTCAACGGAAAGCTGATTGCCCATAGCCATATAAGCCTGATTACCATAAGCTCCGGTTATAGTAGTCCAGTTCTTGCCCATTGTCCCGAATCCTACACTTAACCTGTCAGTGTCAGACCAGACTTCGCCTGGATCAGACCTGTTAAAAAAGTGCCTGTAATCAATTATCAGATGTTCCCTATACCAGACCAATCCTGCAGATAAAATATAATCCTCTTTGTCATTAGGATAAAGAATGGCTGTCTGCCCCAATGCAAGGATGAACTGCTTCTGACTGCCGAGTTTGAAATTAAAGTCGTTGTCAAACCTCCATCTTCCCATCCAGTAATCAGAAGAAGATGTGGTTACAGAGGTGAATGTGTAAAACCTTGGAAACCAATCATGATATAATCCCGCTTGCAGCCAGCCGAAATTCTCATCACGAAATGATGCTCCCGCTGCCAGAAGAACAGTATTGGCTGGGTCAAAATGGCTCGTGTAACGGAATTCACCGCTAACCCAGTCATCATACAAATCAGCAGGTGTAAGATAATCATAGGCAACGGTTTCTTCCAGGGTGCTGCTGGGTATAAAATCAGCTGCTCCCAATAATACGGGGACTGATAGAACAGCCAGTGCAATAATGATATGTAA
>DAHVPA010000353.1 GCA_027318525.1 Candidatus Cloacimonadota bacterium
TTTTATGCTCAACTCACGCAGAGGGTTTGCAGAGAGTCTGCAGAGACTAAGTCTCTGAAAACTCCCTCCAGGTTCCTTACCCGAATTGAGCTTGAGTTATTCAAACAGAATTTTATCATGGTCAGGCTTGTCAATAGCAAAGTAACGGTCAAGCCAATCAAGAGTATATCTGAAATCCTCCGGCAAAGGCGCAGTGCAACTGATTTCAACCCCTGTGACAGGATGGATGAATTGAAGTTTCCAGGCATGCAAAGCCTGCCTCTGCAAATGATGTGCCAGCAATTCAGAAAGCTTGCGCCGCAGATTTGCCGGGACACGGTTTAGAACATCAGCCTCCGAACCATAAAGGTTATCACCCAGCACAGGAGTGTTCCTGTCTGCCAGATGGACTCTTATCTGGTGCATGCGACCCGTGCTGAGGTTGATGATTAAGAGGGCAAAACCCTGATAATAGCGGATGATTTCATAAGAGGTGCGGGCAAGTTTGCCGGAGCTATGGACCGCCATTTTGCGAGGGTTGCCGGAGCTGCGGCTGATATAGGTTTCGATGGTGTCCGCTGCAGGCTCAGGAATCCCAACTGTGACAGCAAGATATGTCTTTTTAACCTGACGTCTGGCAAACAGCTCTGCCAGCTTCGCCTGAACGGCTTCATTCCTTGCTACGACAATTAGTCCCGAAGTGCCTTTATCCAGTCTGTGCACGATACCGGGACGATTGTTTTGTTCGGTGGGACGCAAGGTATCAGAATAGCGATAGGCTATGGCATTGGCGAGGGTGTTGCTGCGGTTTCCATGTCCGGGATGCACCACCAGGGCGGGAGGTTTGTTTATGACAGCCAGAAATTCATCTTCAAATACAATCTCCAGCGGAATCTGCTGAGGCTCCAGATGCGAAGGTTGAAGAGCAGGAAGTTCAATCCTGATACAGTCTTCAGGATTCAGAAGATAACTCTTTTTAACCGGCTTGCCGTTGACTAAAACCTTTTCTGCAGCAAACAGCTTTTCCACAACAGACCTTGAATATAGACGGGGATGATTTATGCCGGCTAAGTATTTATCCAGGCGCAGTGACATTTCAGAATGAAAAACCAGGTCTATGGTATCAGACATTATCCCCGGCTTGGGTTATCACGAATACGGCGCTGACTGTCTGTCCCTTGCGGTTGCGGACAATCCTGCTGTTTAAAGTATATGAATTACCATCTTGTCCTGCCTTAAACCTGTTCTCATGAAGGCTGTCGCCATTTTTAAGACTATCCAGCAACATCGGTTTCAACTCATCCTCAATGTAAGGAGGCAGTAAAACTTCAATGATATTCAGGTTTTCAGCCAGCTCTGGGAAGTGATTTCTGATAAAATCATTGTTATAGATAATCTCACCGATATTGGAGATAATCAGGCATCCCTCAGGCAGCAAATCGAGTAAAAACTGCAGACGCTGATGCTGTTCAAATATCTTATCGCCCTTTAGCCCGTCAAATCTGATGATGATATGCATCATCTTTTGCAAAGCATTAATCAGGCTGGAGAT
>DAHVPA010000354.1 GCA_027318525.1 Candidatus Cloacimonadota bacterium
GGAAGTGGATGAAACGACTCCCAAGGTCAAAAACGAAGCGGTGGAAATGATTGCTGTCAGCGGTGGCAAGTTTGTCATAGGCAGCATCGAGCCTGATGCCGGACAAGATGAGTTTCCCATTTTCAGTGTTGATATCCCTGATTTTTATATCAGCAAATTCGAAATCACCCAAAAGGAATGGATGATGGTCTATGGCTCCAATCCCTCTGCTGCAGTGGACAGCCGGAGACCTGTCGAGAGCATTTCCTTCTTTGAGGCTGTGGAATTTTGCAATGCCAAAAGCGAAGCTGACGGATTTATCCCTTGTTATGAGTTTAAAGATAATGAGATCCTCTGCGACTTCAGAGCCAACGGTTACAGACTCCCGACTGAAGCCGAATGGGAATATGCTGCCAAATCCGCTGTCCAGGATAACACCCAACCTTATGCAGGAAACTCTGAAGCTGATGCTGTTGCCTGGTTTATCGATAATAGCAACAATTACACGCACCCCGTCGGACAGAAGCTTTCCAATTCCCTTGGAGTCTGTGATATGAGCGGAAACGTAAGTGAATGGTGTTGGAATTTCTATGCACCTTATTCGGAATTGGCAGCGCAGATGTATTCCGGACCTACACGGGGCACAGACCGGGTTATCCGTGGAGGCAGTTATCTGGACTCTCAGCTTGATTTACGTTGCACCAAACGTTTCCATCAGCCGCCCTGGATCAAATCCCCCAAGATTGGTTTCAGAGTGGTCAGGTCTTTGTAACTCCCACGCCCTTATAACTTTACATTTATTTTAACGTCTTCTATATTTAAACCATCCTTAGCTCCACCCTGATCACCACCCGGGATCCTCTTGGGGTTCACCTGGGCTGAGCCCGGGAGGATGCTGCGTGGAGGTCAGGTTGCATTTGAGCTTTGTTTAAAAAAAGCCGGACAAATTATCCGGCTTTTTCTAGGTTCAAGAATTGGAAACTATGACAAGGGAATGCTACTTAAGCAGCAGCATCTTTCGCACCAGCTCTTTGCCTTGCCAGTTCAGTTTGTAATAGTAAATCCCCGAGCCCACCGGCATACCGAAGTTATCTTCTCCGTTCCAATCCACATTATAACGTCCGCTTGCCAGGACTTCCGATTTGAGACTGCGGACAAGCTGACCTTTCAAGTTGTAGATTCCGAGTTGAACCAGGTTCTTTTCTGGCAGGGAGAAACTGATGCGGGTGTTGGGATTAAAGGGATTGGGATAATTTTGCTGCAGGGCAAAGCTCAGGGTTGCTGCAGTATTTTCATCATTTCCTGTATAGTTAAAACTTACAGTGTTGGATTGAACGCTCCAGATTTCTTCCATTCCGCCAAATAAAAATACTGAGCGGACGTAAATCTGGTAGCTGCCCTGAAGGAATAAATCACGCACATAAAACGGCTCTGGTGATGTATCCTGGAAATTGAGCGTGTTGCTCCTGATCCAGATTCTAAAATAATCCGGCACCAGATAGCGGCTGTTTTTATCTGGAGAAAGGCTTCTGGCAGAT
>DAHVPA010000355.1 GCA_027318525.1 Candidatus Cloacimonadota bacterium
CTCAGTCAACGGTGACCATTACTATGTTAAAATAAGCAATAACAACGGGGTAAGCTGGACTGTGCTCTGGGATGCTTCAGTGCAAACCGGAGGCTGGAATGCTTATCAAAACAGGGTTATCCTCGACCTTTCCGCCTATGCCGGACAGCAGGTCAAAATCGCCTGGCATGCCGATGATCCCAATGCCACCAGCGACGGCATGTGGTATAACTGGTTCATTGATGATGTCCGGGTGGGCAATACCGACGTCAGCCTGCGCATTCCAATTTCGGATTTGACAGGCAGAACTTCCACCTCCGGCAAAACGGAAACCAAACCTACCTCGAGCCGGCTTGCTTTCTCACGTTCCAACGATGCCCGTTCTGATACACACAATCGCATTCTTGCACCGGCAGAAGACCAGCAGGAAGCCAGAATCCGCAACCGTGCCCGCACAGGTTACAAGGTCTGGCGTCTGATTAACGGACAGGAACAAAACGAGCAGACCTGGACTGCTTTAACGCCCAATGCGATTTCTGCTCTGTCCTATCTTGATACAGGTGTAACATCCCTGCCGGCAGGAACTTATAAGTGGGCGGTGAAAGCAGTTTACACAAATAATGTCTATTCCCTGGCTGCTTTTTCCAATGCCATCTCCACCGGAAGTCCGACCGGAACTCTGACCGGCAACGTCCGCAACCAGCAAAACCAGCCGATTCCGGGCGCTGTCATAGTTGCCGGTTCTTACACTACAACGACCAGTCTCACCGGCGTTTACACCCTGCATCTGCCGGGTGGAATCTATTCCGTCACCTGCACCGCTGCAGGTTATCAGTCCATTACCATGCAGAACATCAACATTACGGTTAACCAGACCACCACCTGCAACTTCCTGAACCTGCTTGTGCCTAATACTGATATCGTTCAGGTCACGCAGACTGCTCTTTTGGGCAATTACCCCAATCCCTTCAATCCGGAGACCACAATCCGTTATGATGTGAAGGGAGTTCAGCCCGTGAAGCTCGAAATCTACAACCTGCGCGGTCAGCTGGTGCGGACTCTGGTGAATATGACCAAGGCGGACGGTCACCACAGCATCGTTTGGGACGGCACCGATAACGGTGGGAAAGCCGTGTCCAGCGGGATTTATTATTACCGCATGCAGGCTGGCGACTATCGAGCCAACCGCCGTATGCTGATGCTTAAGTAAAGCATAAATGACCCTTTTCTTTGATGTAAAGGAACTACTATGATTAAAAAACTTCTGACCACTGTCAGCTTTTTGATAATTCTGGCTGGCATGTTTCCTTTGTTTGCCCTGCTCAGTGATTACACATTTGAGCAAAGCTCCAATACCTATACGGAAATCACCGGAGGCATCCTGCTGGGTGACGAAACCACCGATGACCAGAGATTCCTCAACAAGGATATCAATCTTGTATGCGTCCTCGAAGGTCATCCCATCATATTGGATATCGACCGACTTTTGACGTTCAACCTTGTACCC
>DAHVPA010000356.1 GCA_027318525.1 Candidatus Cloacimonadota bacterium
CTGGGGCTTCCTGGTGGTGGATGAAACCCGTGACGGCACAGGAGCAATCTTATCCCCTACCGATGCGGCAGTGGATGATTACTACACCTCTGTTTTGACCAATATGGCACCAGCCAACTGGGATTACAATGCCATGGGAGCGCCCACCCTCAGCACTCTGAGCCACTATCCGCTGGTCCTTTGGCATGGTGACGACTTTACGGACTTCTATCTGGATGAAAATATCGCCACCCTCGGCAGTTATGTCTCCAGTGGTGGCAAACTGGTCATTTCCGGCTGGAAGCATCCCAGCGTGCTCCCTCAGTCTTTTTATGATTACTGGTTCCCTGGCGTGACGCCAACTCTGGTCAATAATCCTCACCTGATATCCGCCCAATCCGATTTCTATGCTGACCTTTATCCTGATTCCACCAAGCTGAGTCCCGTCTGGAACGGCAACCTGAGCATGGCATACGTCTTCCCCGGAGCCAATCAGGTGATTTATTATGCACAAATGTCGGACAGTCTGAGCGGTGACGGAGAACCCCTTGCCATCAGGGCTGACAATGGCGGCACCATGATTTTGCTGGGCTTCCCGCTTTATTATATGCAGGCAGACTTGGTAAGTGTATTCCTGCATCAGCTTCTGCCCCAGCTTTATGCCAATGTCCCCAATCCGGAGGACGGTGCTCCGCCTTTGCCCGTCACCTTTAGCTGCTACCCCAATCCCTTTGCCGAAGCGCTCCAAATCCGCCTTCCCGGTAAAGCTGCCGCTAATTCTGTCCTGGAAATCTACAACCTGAAAGGACAAAAGCTGCGCACCCTTGACCTGACCGGCAAAACCACCGCCGTTTGGGACGGCAGGGACAGCGCTCAGCGCACAGTCAGCAACGGTATCTACCTGATTCATATAAAGGATGGAAATAGCTCCTTCAGCAGAAGGGTCACCCTCATCCGCTGAGTTTTTGTGTATATTTGATAAATAACTGAGCTAACGGTATGGTGTTTGCATAAAATATAGATACATGGTCTGTTACATCAACCTTGCAACAAGGAGTGAATTATGCCCAGAAAGCTCATTACTATTATCGCTTTTATTACAGTTCTTCAGATTGCCCATGCCTTGGTTATGTGGGATGAACCTGTCACTGTATGTACCTATGACAATATCTATTTCCGTGGTAATGCTACTGCCACCAGTGACGGCTGCCACCTCCTTATCTGGAATGATACCATAGGTTCCCAAACCAATGTCTGGATTCAGAAGTTCAATGCCCAGCACCAGCCCCAATGGACTGCTCCTGTCTCCCTGCCCTTCCCCAGCATATTAGATGTACGTATGGTGGAAACCAGTGACCATAACTATCTGGTGTTCTCGGAGTGGGGGGATTACTATCATGCTTGGAAACTGAGCAGTTCCGGTAATCACCTGTGGGACAGTACCGGTGTTCATGTATTCTATAGCTACAGACAATTTTACAGCCTTGATATCAAAGC
>DAHVPA010000357.1 GCA_027318525.1 Candidatus Cloacimonadota bacterium
TCACCAATCCCAATGCCCGCATTTATTATACCAAGATTTTCCTGAATGCCGTTGGTAACAGCGCTCTCATCCTCAGGATTTACGATGCCGACGGAGCCAGTGGTCTGCCCGGCACCATGCTGCTGCAATATACCGCTGCCGTCAGCAATCTGCATACCGGCTGGAACAACCTGCCTTTGCCCGATGCCAATATCGTAACAGACGCAGATGGAACTTTTTATATTGCCGCCATGGAATATGCCAGTGCTCCCACCTTTGCTCTGGATACCGACAACAACGGCGACAGCTGGAAGAAAATGTCCTCCACTGCAGCTTGGGAAGCCATTACCGAAGGCAATGTCATGATTCGCGCTCTGGTCAATTGGGGCAGTGCTAATGACGATATGACTGAAGTAATGCCCATCAGCAACCTGACCAATTATCCCAATCCCTTCAGCCGCAGCACCGACATCAGCTTTGAGCTGAGCAAAGCCGGTTCTGCTTCCCTCAAGGTCTATAACCTCAAAGGTCAGCTCGTGCGTGACCTCAATGCCGGTAACCTTGCCAAAGGCACCCACACCATCAATTGGGATGGTAAGGACAACAACGGCGTCAGCGTCGGTCTGGGTATGTATTTTACCCGTCTGGAAGCTGATGGCAGAAGCCTTACGCAAAAGATTATCCGCGTTAAATAACTTAACCTTTCAAGAATATAAGAGATACTCCCTCAGGGGTATCTCTTTTTTTTTGGATTTTACTTGACATGATTATTCTTTCAGACAGGTTTGTATTATAAACTTGTCTGCTCTCATGGAGGCAACATGAATGACGACCTCTTCACTCAAACCCAAAACGAAGTCCCGCTTGAACAGAAAAGCCGTGACGGCATCCCTCAGATCGTTTTGGGGCTGTTTCTAATCCTGTCCGCTGGGTTGATTTTTCTACGTCGGGAATCCATGGCAGGGCTTGTGATTATCATGGTTCCACTGTTGACCAAGGAATTGCGCTACCGTTTCACCTATCCCAGAATCGGCAAAGCCAAACTGCCTGACAGTTCCTCCAAACGTCATCTCATGAGATATGTTGTCCTGGGATTTCTAATCTTGGGATTACTGCTCTATTTTTTTACAACCAGAACACCCATGTCTCCCCAAACCGCCAAAATCCTTTATATCAGCACGCTTATCTCTATTGCAATTATGGTTGATTTACTGCTCGTGTTGCGCTACCTGAAACAAAAGGATGGTGCTTACCTGCTATATGCAGCAGTGCTTTCTTTAACCGTTGTCCTGGTTTGGTATTATCATTTGCGACTTCATACTGTCATGTATATCATTGCCGGGTTCGGATTGCTCAATCTGCTGTATGGCATCATTACCCTGAGGTCATTTATCAGGTATTATCCGGTTCTGGAGGAAGATGCCAGATGAAAGAAGACATGATAAACAAATTGCATGACGATGTAATAAGTGAACATAATTTCACCG
>DAHVPA010000358.1 GCA_027318525.1 Candidatus Cloacimonadota bacterium
GTTTGATTAACATAAATCCCATCATAAGTTTATCCTGCTTCCTTCCTGATACAATTATGCTGTGCATAGTTTGAGATTAGTGGGAGATGCACGGGCTTTTTCCCCTGTATCACCCGTTAATTATACCTTTGGTACCCGTTAAATGTATTAAGGGGGATAAGGGTAACGCTAAAGTGAATTACGAATTACGGATTATAAACTACGAATTAGTAATTATGCTGGACGAGGGAACTTTTGAACCATGATTACCAAGCCGTGTTGTCCATACTTAGTAAAGCACAGGATAATATTCTTAGTGACTCAGATAAAAAAAGGAGAAGCCTTCCGGTTTCTCCTCAAATGACTAAGTCTGAGAGCTGATTAAGGGAGTTTATTCCCCTTCTTCCTGCTCTTCGTCGAAGCGTTTTTCAAAGATTTGCGCTACTGCGTTGAATTCCGCTTCATCTTCTATGCTGAAGAATTCCACTGCTTCATCCACTTCGTTGAATCCATAGATGAAATATTCATCGCCTTCCAGCGGAGCCAGGGCAACATAGTTCTTATTTTCGTGTTCAACCGTATCCAGGATGATGAATTCTTGAGAGGTTCCATCTTCCAGCGTAAGGGTGATTGTATCGCAGTTGCAGGATTCGTCATTGCAGTCACAGGAGTGGTCGTGGTGTTCATGTTCGTGCTTGCTCATTATTTACCTCCGGTAATATTTGCACCCAGTTTAAAAGGCGGCTGTTTCTGACAAGCTAAATCTGAAAACCGCCTGTCTTTATTCAGTTATCCTCTTTAGCAGCCTGTCTGCTCCCCCGTTTTTGACTTTTTTTGGCACTTTTGTCCTCCTTCACCTCTTGCCCTTTACCAAAAGCATAACAAAAGCATTACAAATATATATCAAATGTATATCAAATGTATTCTTGAATACTTTTAATATGCTTTTGATTTACTTTTGATATACATTTGAAATAGATTGGCGATTGGGGAGAGAGATGGGAAAAGGTAAAGTGGATTGGGGACAGGAACCTGTTAAGTATCAGTTCTGATTATGGTTATTACTATAGCCAAGAGTGTATCGTAAAACTGCCGGAGCAGGATGGACAGATGCTGCGCCCGGGCGGAAAGGCGTGTTTAGCCTTTGAGGGAATAGGTCTTATTGGTATATTTGTTGTTCTTCTTCAAGGTAACAAAAGCGCTGAAGAGGTCGGAGCGCTTGACGTAGATGCCGGAATAATCAGTGACGGGAAAGTCATCCGTAATAATGGAGCGGACATCCAGACTGCGCCGGATAGCCACCAGGGCTGCTTCCTTGGCGATGAAGGCAATGTCGGCAGCAGAAAGACCCATGACCACTTCCGAAAAGGAGAACAAATCGACATCGTCGGAGAGCGGCATGCCCTGGGTGACGATTTCCAGAATCTTCTTGCAGCCATGCAGATTGGGTTTCTTGACCTCAAGCTTGTAATCAAAC
>DAHVPA010000359.1 GCA_027318525.1 Candidatus Cloacimonadota bacterium
CCCGAAACGTCAAACACCTCTCGGGCAAAGGTGGGGATATGGTGAACTTCATTACCTTCAGCAAAAACATACAGTCCCTTTTCACCCCGGGTTACAACCAGATTTTTACATTTGAGCCGCGTTTTGAGCAGACGAGCCTGACGGTCAAATTCCGCATCAGACTCAAAGACTATTCCCAGATTCTTCTGCATTTCGCTGAAGTTCGGTTTGAAAACGTCCACCTGATTGTAATGGAAAAAATTCTTTTGCTTGGGATCGACAGTTACCGGTTTCTTCAGTTTTCTGGCTTCGCGAATGACTGATTCAATCAGGTGCTCGGTCAGCAGCCCCTTGTTATAATCTTCGATAATGACGGCATCCGCCTTGCTCAACTGGATTTTCAGCAAATCAATCACAGCCTTTTCTGTCTTGGCGGAAATATCTTCTCTGCACTCGTTATCAATCCTTACAATCTGCTGGTTTACTGCTCCGATGCGGGTTTTTCTCGTTGTAGGTCGCTTTGAATCCGTAAATAGTGCAGCAGAGCTAATTCCATGCCGGTTGAGCAGTTCTTTGATTTGGGTGCCTGCCTCGTCCTTGCCGATTACTCCGCAGAGCAGAACTTCTGCGCCCAGTGCCTTGAGATTGAGCGCTACATTGGCAGCTCCGCCCAGTCTGAACTCTTCCTTATGCACATCGACAACCGGAACAGGCGCTTCGGGTGAAATCCTTTCCACCCTGCCCCAGATATAGTGATCCAGCATAATATCACCCAAAACGAGGATATTGCGGGAAGAAAATCCTTGCAGAATACGGTCTAAATCTTTCATATTCACTCTTTTGGGATGGGATAATCTCCGTTGAAACAGGCATAGCAATAGTCTTTGGGAGAAGCTACGCATTGGCGCAAAGCCTCTATCGGCAAATGCTTGAGAGTATCTGCTCCGCTGTTCTGACGGATCTCGTCCAGGGACAGCTGATTTGCCACCAATTCTTCCCTGGTTGGCGTATCAATCCCGTAGTAGCAGGAGTACTTTACCTGCGGTGAACCGATGCGCAGATGTATCTCTTTTGCCCCTGCCTGTTTTATCAGCTCGACAATCTTGCTGATTGTGGTCCCCCTGACTATGGAATCATCGATCAGCACAATCCTTTTTCCTGCGAAGAAATTGGGCAGAACATTAAACTTCTGCCTGACGCTTTCATCTCTGCGTGTCTGTTCCGGTTTGATGAAAGTGCGTCCCACATAGTGATTGCGGATCAGCCCCATGGAGAGCGGGACGTTTTTTTGCCGTGCATAACCCAGCCCGATAAAGTTGGATGAATCCGGCACAGGCACCACGCAATCCACTTCCAGTCCTGCATCGAGTTCGGCAAGGCTGGCACCGATTTTTTCCCGGACTTCATAGACATTCTCGTGAAAGTGATGGCTGTCCGGACGTGAAAAGTAAATCTGTTCAAAGATGCAATGGC
>DAHVPA010000035.1 GCA_027318525.1 Candidatus Cloacimonadota bacterium
GATTGTTTTCCTGCTTGTAGCTCTGCTCGTGCTCTTCGTCCACGATAATGAGCCCCACCCTGTCCAGCGGTGCAAAGATGGCGCTGCGGGCACCGATTACGATGCGGCACTTGCCGACGCGGATGGACTGCCACTGCTCATATCTCTGCCGTTCGCTGAGCTGGCTGTGCAAAATGGCTATCTGGGATCCAAAAGCACCATAAAAACGGTCAACCATCTGCGGCGTGAGAGAGATTTCGGGAATCAGCAGAATGACGTTTTTGCCCAGCTTCAGATAATGCCGGATGACTTCAATATAGACCTCGGTCTTGCCGCTGCCGGTGATGCCATAGATAAGGTGCACCTCCGGCTTTTCGGATTTACCTATGATGGATTTTATAATAGTGTTCTGCTCGTCAGTAAGGGTGATATCCTTGCGGCTGCGGATTTCCGGAAAGACAACAGCCCGGCGTTCCACCTGCCGGGGCACAATTTTAACCAGTTCCTTGGCGACCAATGCTTTGAGCACTGCATAGCTAATCTCATCAGTGACTGAAGACATGGGGATTTCATCTTTGCCAGCGCAGAGAAGTTCATAGGCAGCAGTCTGTTTGGGAGTAAGCTCAGGCAGGATATCAGGTTTCTGAATCTGGAGGAAATTCACCGTTTTGGGCTTAACCCTGGCATCGAAAGAACGCTTGACTTCAACCATCTGATTCGCTTCCGCCTGCTCCATGGTTTTGTAAAAAGGAATGCCTTTGCAAACGGAGCGGACATCCTTGAGCAGATGGAACTGACCATCGGCAAGGGCAGTGTGCAGCTTAATCATTTCGGGCGTATCAGGCTCTGAGCCAATCCATCTGATTTGGGAAGCAATTTCAGGCATCAGGACAGAAGGCAGCATGGCAAAGACGGCACTGCCGGGAGAACATTTGTAATATCTGCTCATCCATTGAGCCATTTCCAACAAGAGAGAAGGCAGGATGCTATCTTTGTCCAAAACCTCAAGCACAGGCTTGTAGGTTATCCCTGTGCTTAATGCAGATAGACTTATCTCCCTGTCACAAATGCCGGTCATGATTCTGCGGTTGAAAGATACAATCAGACGCGCACCATGGCAAATCTGTTCTTCAGACTTGTAGATTATATCATCCAAGTCAGTTTTAACAGGCAACCAAACGCTATAGTATAACATATCAATAAAAAAGCCCCTTCTTGCAAAGGGGCTTAGATGAAAATCTCATCATTACTTGGTGAAAGTCATAAGGAACTCATAGGGGACAAGGTTTTTGTTATCAAACCGCCACCCCTTGATCAGTGTATCCAACTGATTCATAAATTCAGGATAGAACTCACCGCTGATGGGAGTAATCTGAACCCCTGCCACAGAGCCATCACTATCGATATAGAGCAGGAAGCGAATGGTCCCATACATTGATTTAATCTGGCTGTAGCGATTATACAAGTCTTTAATCTGGGGTTTGTATCGCGCTACACGTTGTTCCACTCTTTGCAGTTCAGGTCTGGTATCCACCGGAGCTGCTGAAATGCCGCCTTCTGCGACTTTTCTGACAGTCGGGGCAGAAAACCTGGTCACAATAGAGGATGAGACCTTGGTGGATGGTTTACCCAATGGGGAAATCCTTTGAGCATTGCCGACATAGGTGGTAATATCACCACCGGGTGCCTGGTTTGATAATTTACCCAAAGGCTTTCCGGAGGATAGACCGGCGAGGTTGTTGGAGCCGGATGGTATTTCGGTAGGATTAAAAATAGAACCATAACCGCTACCATTACCATATCCGGGGCTGCCATAGCCGCCTGAACCACCACCTGTGCCTTTGCCTCCGGGACCTTGCCCAGAACTTCCACCACCTCCGCCACCGCCTTTGGAACCGCCAAAAGCCATGGCAATGATGTCTTCTTCCGTGGTAACAGCTATGTTACCGCCGCCGTTGCCTGTGCCAAAGAGTCCTTCCAGAGCAGCCAATCCGGCAGAACGGTTAAGTGTTCCGGTTGGTGAACCGGTTGTTTTACTACCGGCTTTCTGGATTGTCCCAGGAGTTGCATCAGAGGGCAGGCTTTCCTCGGAAAGCTGACCAGTCGGGGCAGGTGGGACTTCTATCTTGGTAGCCATTGACTGCATTTGACTCCAACGTTCTGCCAGAGTATTGCCGTTAGCTTTCTCTGATTTGGTCAAGTCAAAAACAATCAAAGTAAAGATGGTTATGAGTAAGGCACCCAACAGAATATTACGGGTAAACTTCTGGAATGGCAGCAATTCAGCCCTTCGGGCATATTGGCTGATGATTTGGCGTTCTTCATTGGTGTAAACAGTGACAAGCGGTTCTCTGAATTCATAAGAGATTTCCCAGTCATTACCGACTTGAATGCTTCCGGTCATATCCTGGGGCAGGACTACAGTGTTTCCACTGATGAGATGTCTGGCATTGACCTGTTCTGCTGGGAGCTGCTTTCCATCCTGTGTATAGGTTATCTGCATGTTTTTAATAAGATTAAAGCAGAATTGACCGGCTTTTTTCTCCAATAACAGATGTTTGAGTGGAAAACTGGTATCCAGAATCTGCCAGAACAGGAATCTGCTGCTGCCGATATAGAGTTTATTGGTAAAATCCCTGCCATACTTTGCAACATCCAGCAGTTTGCCTTTGTAATAGAGTTTGAGGTTTAACAACTTTTCTGCCACACTAACCTCCTACCTAGCCTGCTGGGCTGATTGCCGGAGCCAGTTCTCATCCTGTAGGGTAGAGAAATAGATATTGGCAAAGGTAGCCCCGGCGCCGATTTTCACAAGCTGAGTGATATACTGGCAGGGGATGGATTTATCTGCCTGGATGAGCATACAGGGCTGATAGTTTGTTCCTTTTCTGGAATTAAGCAGCGAAATCTGGTTTGCTTCGTTCTTCATATAATTGAAGATTATTTCCCGTGAAGTGGCATCGCTGACCAATTGCGTCAAGGTGCCGGCATTGATATTGTCTGTACCAATTAGAACCTTATCCGGAAACACTTTAACCAGAACTGTCAGTCCGTTGTCTATCAACTCCTGATTGGTAATTGTTGTGGGTAGAAGCATATTCTGCGGAGCTGAAATCTTTTGAGATTCCATCGAGATATTCTTGATGAGGAAAACCAGCAGAATAGTGAGAATATCGAGCAGCGAGGTAATGGAAAGAGCAGCTGCATCGGCGAATTTTCTTCTTACCTTTCTCATATCAACCTCCAGAACCATAGCTGACGCTGGCAGGTTTATAAATCACATTGGGGAATCCATTTAGTTTGCAAAGGTCAATCGTCTGAATCAGGTCTCCATAGAGGACATCAGGATAAACCACAACAGTAATCTGATCGCCCGATACAGATTTTCTAATGGCTGCAAGAGAGCTGTTGAGGGTAACAAAATCGAATTTAGTTCCACCTCCCTGATTACGTATGGATACTGTCTTGCCTTCCCATCCCCTGATCTCAAATCCTGGATAGAGCTGATTTCCGGCAGAAGCCATAATGATGACCTTAATTTCAGGACCGGATCCTCCAATCCCACCGCTGCTGCCACCGGGTCCTCCTCCACCAGGAGTGGAAAAATTAAGCGCAACCATAGCAACCTGACTGATCACAACAATAGTTAAAAGAAACGGAACTATCGTGATAAACAGATTCATGAGCGGCACCAAATCCGGCTGAATGGGTGGTGTTTGTTTCTTCTGGTTCCTTCCTTCCGAAGGGCGATAAACCATGGTCTATTCCTTTATCGTATTGTTAAGCTGGTTAACCATTTTCACACAGAATTCGTCAATATCAGAAATCACGTTTTGCGCTCTGGTAAGCAATGCACCTTTGATCAGAGTCAGAGGAACGGCAGCAATCAAACCGAGAGCAGTAGTTCCGATAGCAACCTTGATGCCGTCTGTCAGCTTCTTATTTGCTTCGGATTGGGCAGCGGTACCGAGAGCTTTGAAAGCCATTAACAATCCCCAGATGGTTCCAAGCAGACCGAGATAGGTACAGGTTTGAGCTAAGACATCAAACCAGAATAATCCTCCATCCAGCTTGTGCACTGTCTGAAGGACTGCTTCATCAAAAGCATTCTGCACTGATTCGCGCATTTCTTTGCCTGAAGCTTTACTTTTTTTAGCATCTTTGAAGACCATCAGTCCGCTCCAGAAGATAAAACCAAGGGTAGTGTTTTTAAAGCTTTCAGAAATCTTTGTAGCTTCATCCAGTTGGTCATTTTTAATATAACCTTTCAGCTTGAGGTAAAACTTACTGGCATCTATCTTTTCTTTGACATACAATTGACGATAGCGCACGAATGCAAGCGCAAGACCTACAATGAAAGTGACAATAATCAGGTATCCCCAGGTGCCGCTATCCCTAATCAATTCTCCAGGTGTAATCCCTTGTGACTGAACTACTGGTTTTACATACTGGGCGAACACCAAGCCTGCCAGCAGGCATAATATTATTAGTAAAACATACTTGTTATTCATTTGAACTCCTTTAGCCATTTATTTATTAAAACTCTGTTTGATTTCCTAATATTATTCTTGTAGAGTTGAAAGAAACCTGTATTGATGTTCGTATTTGTCTTTTTTTGATACCTTTCAATATCAGGTTTGACAATCTCCAGTTTGACTACTTCAACTTGTTTTTCTTTATAGACTTGGGTTTTTTCAAACTTCTTTAGTGTATCTTGATTTACTGCAGATAAAAAACCAGTAAAAATTAGTATTCCCAATATCGGTAGCGCTCTTCTCATGATTTTCTCCTAATTGGTTGCATTGTCAGTATTCTGAACAGCTTTGTCAACACAATGGATACTTAAATAAACTGATTTGGGTTGGGCTGAATAGTTCTTAAAACTGAGTTTGAGTCTGTGGTTTCCTGCAACTAATATGTTTTCAGCAAAGACAAGAGCGTATTCATCTCGTGTGTTGCCATCAGTTTGAACCCGATTGATAACATTGTAGCTAAATTCGGCAACTGAATCATCCAAGCTGATCTCAATATCTTCCAGCGAGGGATCAATGATACGGGCATAAGCATATTCAGGAATACCGGTAGCAGAAATTACTCCGTTTAAAACCACCTGGCAGTTTGCCGGCAGTAATACTTTGGAGTATTGAATACCGCCTATAGAAGCATTTTCCATGATATTCAAACCGGTTGGCACGGGATTAGCAGAATCCAGACTTGAAACGAACGAATTCCATCCGTCTTTAGGGAACATCAGTTCAGTAACATAATCCGGCAATGCATTCATCCGAGTTAGGCGTTCAAATGAATTCTTTGCATATGGATTGGTGCTTCCAGGGATATAGAAATACCTGTAAACAGCCATGTTAAAGGGAAATGACATCTGTTGAACTTCGAGAACGTATCGCGCTCTTTGGTCGTTAATACCTTTCAGTAAATCGTCTATAGAGTTAGCATATTGTTTCTTATATGTGGCAAATTCGCGAGAGACTGACATATATCTGTCAATTTGAGTGGATATTGCATTACTACCATGGTCAGCTAACCTACCGATTAAATCAAATATCTGCAGTCGGAGTTCGGTATCCAAATCATTATCTGTCGCTGTAACCAGGAGTTGTCTGGCTTTTTTTACTTCCTGACCGGTCAATTTGACTACATTGTCGATGCGATTAAGTTTCCCTGCCAGATTAGCTTGCCAGCGGGTATTGACGTTAACACTGATTAACTCGGACGGTTTCTTTGCCAAAAAGCCTGTCTCGAATGCTCTGATTTGCTGTCTGATTTGTTTTTGTTGAGCCAGCTTAACTTCTATCAGTTTATAATCGCTTTCTGCAAGTTTAAAATCATCATATACCGGGTCAAAATTCAGGTTTAGTCCTTCTTGTTTATACCTCTGATGCAGTTTCTTAAAATCAGATATTGATTTGTTTACGTTATCCCAATCTCTGTTGGCATAAGCAGTCTGAAAATCGGTAGCGATTTTTCCGAGTTCGATTTTCGCCAGATTAACGTACCGAGTTTGGTGGGATTTATCTTTTTGATATATGGATTTGGATAAACTGGCATAAGCGAGTGTATCTCCTATTGCCAGCTTTCTGTCAGCAAGATATTCCATGAGTATTACAGAATCTTTATGTTTAGGATATTCTGACAGGAATTGTCCGACATACTTTTCCTTATTGAGATCATCACCTGCTTTATCATACATGCTTATAGCATTCAAGTATAATAACTCGGGTTGATCTTGACCAGAATCGATTCTTTTTGCAACAACATCATTGTAAAGAGACAGATATCCCTGAGCAGCTTCCAAAGCCGTTTCTTTATTTGCTGAAAGCACATCCAGATTATCCAGTCTGAGTAAATAAGCTTCCTTGGTTGCAGGATAGCGTGAGACAAAGGCTGATTTCAGAGAATCTGCTTTATCATGATATCCTACACTGTCTGCTAAAGACCAGGCAAGACGATAAAATGGATAAACATCGGAGGATTTAGTTTTGTCAGATGCAATGTCAAGAAGTAGGTTGATACTTTTGGTATAGTCCTTGGCTTTCACATATTCCATCTGGGCTTTGGCTTTATATTGCTGACTGCGTGTTTTATCAATAGCACTATACTCGGCAGAGAGCCTTAAATACTCATCTCCTGCCAAGCTGAATGCGCCTTCTGTCTCGGCTTTATCTATATTGCTGACTGCGTGTTTTATCAATAGCACTATACTCGGCAGAGAGCCTCAAATACTCGTCTCCTGCCAGGCTGAATGCGCCTTCTGTCTCTGCTTTATCTATATTGTTCTGGATTTGCAGAAGATAATACTGGCGGATGCTTTCTTTATCATTCTTATCCAGAGCATAATTTTCGGCGTTTCTATACCATGTCTCTGCCGAAGAAAAATCCCCTTTACGTTCATAATTATCAGCTATATCAAGCAAAGCGTTGCGTTTTGTTTCATTTGGCACATACCCGACAAAATCCACAATTCTCTGCAAATACGCTACAGCTAACTCATTCTTGCCATTCTTTTGCTCAATCTCTGCCTGTCGGTTTATTATGGAGAGATAAACCAAATCGTTCTTTGGCGATTTAAAACGGTCGCTTAGTAAAAATCCGGCAAGTCTCTCTGTAGCTTCCTGCATATAAAGTTCTGGATTCTTATTACTTAAGGGGATTACCAACTTTTTATTCTCAGCTTTGAGTTTGATCAGGTCTGTCTGTAAAGAATCGACAACAATCCTTGCGCAATCATAAGCCGTCCCTTCCAAGTCAATGAAATTACTGTTTTGAGGGTGCTTATCATTAAACGAGTAGATTCGAGTAGCCAGGGCAAGATAGTGCAAGGGATCACCTGTTGTTGAGGCTAACTGAAGATTTTGTGCAATAACATTGATTTGTGTTTCTATCTCCAGGATACTATACTTAGAATCCTGCAATTGCTCAAATTTCTCAAATTCTGATGATAGTTCAGCATATTTGGCAAAATTATCATAGGTTGGATTATCAACAAATCTGTTATTGTAGTATTTCTCAGATTCCAGTAAGGCGGACATTACCACTAATAGTTGTTTTTCTATATCTTTTTTTCTATTTTGCCTATACCAGTCTGAATCAAATCCATACTGTCGGACAATACCCTCTTTCTCTGCATAATACAGGCTGTCTGGAGAAACACCGGTTTTTAATTGAGAAGAATATTGTCTGTATAATGTGCAGATTGAATCAGCAATGAAAGGATTATCCAAAGCCAGGGGATCTAAGCTAATCTTGGCTTTAAGATATTCTGCAGCATGTATTGGCAAGAACAGCTTCATTTTGTTATTGGCTGTTTCCTCCAGAATACTGCTCAAGTCATTTTTTGTAAGTTTTTTAGCCAATACATTAAGGACATAATCTGCACCTTCAGTCATATAGCGGGGCATCGACGTATCCAATCCTACCAGGCAATAGCTTATGTTCTTAACGGAAGTTATAGCATAATCCGTGCGTTCGGGTTCGGCAGCAATCTTATCCTGCTCGATAGCATTCAAAATCGTAACGTAGTCATCAATTCCTTTTTTGTATGAAACGACATCACTGCTGGAAAGCCAGGTCCATCCTCTTTGATATAAAGCTTTGTAATAATATGGATTGGCTGTGTCGACCAATAATCTGTCATAATACTCACGTGCTTTTGTATAGTAGTTCACAGGCTGGTCTGCATCGGTGCCGATTTCGTAGTAAATATATCCCAACCGATATATAGCCTCAGAATAATACTGAGAATGGGGGAATTCTCTAATAATCCTGTTGTATAATGCTATCGGTTCTGCATATTTTACTTCAGTGTGTTGAGCAGATTCGGGTTTTGGTAAACTCGATGCAGAGCTTTCCTGATAGGTAAGTATGTATTGCTCAATCTCATTACTGATTTTCAGGCTGCTTAAATAAGCTATGTTATACAAAATAGCATCTGCGAGATAGAAATCGGGATCTGTCTTGAGTATTTTTTGATAATTGGTCAGATTTTGGTCGATTTGTTCAGGCCATAAGGCACTACCTGTTTCAGCAATAATAAAACAGGCATTTGCCAAAACATTAGTATTAACAGCGGTTTCAGTATCATTCTTTAATTCTTTCGCACTGAATCTAGAGACAAAAACTGACGCTTTATTATATACTGATTGTTTACGTATTCTATTTTCTATATATAACTTCTGATTTTCTTCAAAGCTGAGGGATTTCTCAGCGAGAAGTCTTTGCTGGTCGTAATAGTCTGATTCTATGAACCCAATGTTGATATCAGAATACTCCAGATCTGATTTTACTCCGTCTAAATATTGCTTTTGCCAGACAATTAGTTCCCGATATTCAGGAATTAACAAGGAAAGACTTTTCAAATCTTTAATTACATTCTTCTTTTCTTTTTGTGAAATGAGTAATGGAAATTTTGTCTTGAGTTCACTTTTAGTGATTTGCAGGTTGTCAATCAGAAGATTGGTCTCTTGATCTGACATCTCAATCTCGCTGATTATCGACTTATACTCTGAATTATCGTAATTGTAGTAATCCTTGAGTAGAGTCAATTCTACTTTCTTTCTTTCATTTGCCGCAATCAAAGAATCCAGCTGAGCACCATTATATCTGTTTTGTCCAGATGCTTTAAGCGAGTATACATTCTGCAGAATCTTATCAAGAACCTCAATATTGTTATCTATCTCGTTTCTGATAGCTAAATATGTGTTTTTATTACCCAGATCGATTGCTGCCATTTTGATCACGGCTATGCGTTTAAGCTGTTCAGCATAAATCCTTTCCAGTTCACTCAGCTGTCTGGTGTGCAAAGTGTCTGGAATGTTCTTTAATTTATCGGCATAGATAAAGTTGCGGATATGATTTGTTATTGATCCGATCATCTGGTTTTCAATTAAAACGCCGCTTTCAAGTAAATCGAGGTCTACTCCGGCTGGGTTTGTAATAATTTTTGCGTTGATGTTACCAAGCAATCCGGTGATTGTGTGCAGGTTATCAAGCATTGTGATAACCTGTTGTAGATTTGGCTTGTCATCCAGATTTGTTACTTGATTTACCAGATTATTTATTAACACACTTTTTTCTTCAAGTAGTTTCTGATTTTGATTAGCATATTCATAGAGCTCTGTGTTGCGCGTGGAAGCTTCTTTTATGCGTCCCTGTTTTGCAGTGATCTCTGCCCAAAGTATCATTAACGGGCTGACATACTGGCTCTGTTTTTTGTCCTCTAATGCTGAATTTAGTGTCTCAAGTGCTTTATCGGGACGGTTAAGATTAAGATAAGTGGTTGCCAGTTCATATGTTGCTTGAAATTCACGCAGCGATTTCTGTGCACTAAGGTAATCTGTATAGTTTTCTTCTGCATTTTCCCATTGGCCCATCATGCAGTTCAGTCTTGCAGCAGTTAAACTGATAAATGGATTGGTTTTACCGGCTTTTTGCAATGCTTCTATTCTATGCAGGGCTGTTTCAGGCTGATCTTGCAATATCTGTATCAGTTCGAGCATTTGAGTCGCGTCATTAGAGTAGTTGCTGCCTTTTACTCTGGAAAAATACTTCTTAGCTTCAGCATCATTTTCATTCATAAAACATATCTGACCAGCCAGATAGTTTTGTTCATCATTGAAAGTAGACTCATATTTGCTCAGGAGAGAACTCACATTATCGACACCATCAGAAATCAGAGTTGATTTTAAAAGTAGAGTAATAGCCTGAGACAATCTTGGGCTTTGTTGGAACTTGTCAACATAAGCTGATAATTGTGTCCCAACCTTCTGATACAAACCAAGATAATAATCAGATTTACTATCATAGAAACTAAGCGGTTCAACAGCGTCTGGAATTGCTTGATATAAGGTAGTGAGATTCTTGACCAATTCTTTGGCTGATGCAGGATTGGTAATCGACAGTGTGTCTAAGACAGTATAATAATAAAGGGCGAAATCATTATATAACTGAGAATTTCCTTCGTTGATAGCTTTTTTTATCAGTATTCTGACTTGATTTCGCTGTCTGAATTGGTCTACGTTGATCTTTTCTTCGAAGACAAGGGCATTTTTTTGGATTATAGTATTGATTTCCTGATCGACTGTTTGTTTATCCAGATCGCTTAATTTGGCTGATAATGGTAAAATGGATAAAACGAATAAAATTGCAGGTATGAGTATGAGGACCAATCTTTTCATAGAACTCTCACCTTTTTGATCTGTTAAAAAACGATGACACAGAAATACTTCGAAATTTTATTATCTGCTTTCTGTAAGTTATTTAGCAGGATTAATTCTCGGACTCTTCAATTTCCTTAAGTTGATTGCGTAAATCATCGAGAACTTTTTGTGCTTGTTCTCTTTGTTCTTTGAGTTTTTTTAATTCTTCCAGAAGGTCTGTATTGCTATTGATTTCTTTGCCATTCAACTCAGAATTAACCAACTCTGTATCTAAATTACCTCTGCCGGTATTGATTTGGAGCGTTTCCCTTCGTCTTTTATCGGCAAATTTATCGAAAAGATAAGATATGGCAACTCCAATTCTGTTATTTTCCTGTTCTTCAATACCCACATAAGATGCTTTAAAGCCAAAATTCTTATAAGAATAGGTGGCTCCTGCATTAAGATTAAAGCCATCATTTTCAAAGGTGATGCTGATATCTTTATGAGGTTTTACAGTTATAGAACCAAAAATTCCCTCAAATCTTTTGGCTATTTCGACCTGCCCTTTGAATTTGTTTGTCCCAATACCAACTGTAATGAAGGTCTCCAGCAGTTTCAGCCCTGTCAGATTACGCAGCACAGTGGCTTTAGTAGCGCAAACATAAAGAGAGTTCTTTTCATAAGCTTCTTTATCTGGATTGGACCAGTAGTCTTGTCCTTGTATCAGTTCTGTAGCGTCTTCCCGTATAGGAGAAAAGAGATTATCAACTCCAATGGCAACCTGAGGGATAGAGGATGTTTCCTCTAATACTTTCAATTTCAGATCGACGAATCCCAGCTTATCTCCACCCCAGGCAGCCAGACCCAACCTATCGAATAGACCGATGTTAATCATGCCCATTGGATAATACTGATAATTTTTATTGTCTGTAAAGGAGCTTTGATCCCTTCTCAAATAGTTTATGAAAGTGAACTCGGCTGATTTGTGAGGAAGGACATAAGCATCCGGAGCCCGCAATTGTCCTATTGTTGTGTATGGTACTGAATTTAAAGTGATTGCTGCCATGCATAATACTATACACAACAAAATGGTCTTTTTCATGCTTACCTCCACATATGGGCTCAATTTTTCAATGAAGACATATTAACATTGACATTTAATACGTCAAGGTTTTTTCTTATTCTATGCAGATGAAAAGTAATAGAATTCTAGCTACTCAGGGAGAATCTCTGGCAAGGGAATATCTTCTCAGGAATGGTTACAGTATCATTACAACCAATTATACCACTCCTTATGGTGAGCTTGATATCGTTGCTAAAGATAACGATAGCCTGGTTGTTGTAGAAGTGAAAACGCGTTCCGGTCATAATCTCCCCATGGCTGAAAACAGCATCTCTCTTTCCAAACAAAAAAAACTGACCCGCACTGCCATGGAGTTTATCGCTGCTAACGAGGAATATTCACATCTATCCTGCCGTTTCGATGTCATTATCCTTTTCTACTATGCTAAAGAGGATAACTACAAGCTTTATCATTACCGGGATGCATTTAAGCCGATTTTTCAATCAGCAGAAGATTAGTTTTCCAATCTCGATTCGTCGAAGTCTTTTCCCAAGTAGTTTTTCCAGTTTGGATTGGTGCTTTCCTGCTCATCGTTGGCAGCATATACGAGCTTGAAATTCCCGTTCATTGGAATATCGACAAATACATAAACAGGGTGATTATTGCCGGTGTATTTCCAAATCTGATAATCTTTCCTTACAAATCTGGTCTCGTCTGAAGAAGTGTCATTGTCGATTTCGTCTGGAGCTCCGTTTCTGATATATATCCTTCCCATGTCTGTCTTCCAGCCTTTTTCAAAATGTGAAAACCGGGCATTGCAATAGTCAATTCTTTGTTTATATACATCCAAAACTGCTTCGGTTGTGTTCCCTTGTTCTGAGGCAAGGCTGATCCAGAAATTCGATATGTAATTCCTTTTTGCTTCTTTGGTTAGGCTACTCCAATTTACGGATGATTTACCCGGAGCAAACTTGCGGATAAATTGATACTCCTCCTCCGGATCTGTAAAGA
>DAHVPA010000360.1 GCA_027318525.1 Candidatus Cloacimonadota bacterium
ACCAAATCCATCGTGGCAACTTCTTTATATACGCTTATTGCTGGAAATGTGTCTATGGCCTATATTCCTACTTATGGTTGGAATCCAGCCGGCTGGATAACCCATGCGGCAACCCCCGTCCCCAATCCGGCTGTGCTGGTAGCACCGCTGGATGGCGCCACCGGCATTAATGCCGCCGGCACCAATCTGGAATGGACAGCCGGTGCAGGTCCCGTCCCCACCGGATACAAGGTTTATTTCGGCACGGACAATCCGCCCCTGACTCAGGTGCAGGATAATGCTAATACTACCTATCCCACCGGCGCCCTGTTACCCGCCACCACCTACTACTGGAAAGTGGTTCCTTATAACGGCGGCGGCGATGCCGTCGGCGCCAGTGTCTGGTCCTTTACCACCGCTGCAGCGCTCAATCCTCCCGGACCGGTGACCCTGTCATCTCCTGCTGATATGAGCCCGGGACTGGGATATGCAGGTCAGACCCTGAGCTGGAATCTGCCTGCATCAGGTGGAACTCCCACCGGCTATAAGGTCTATTTTGGAACGGACAATCCTCCGCTCACTATGTATGACCAGACTGGTACCAGCTTTGCCACAGGAGCTTTGGCTCAGAATACCACTTATTACTGGTATGTAAAAGCCTATAACCTGGATGGCGACGGTCCTGCCAGCCCTCAGTGGTCCTTTACCACCCGCAGCGAACTCAACCCCAATCTTGCCACCAATCCCAATCCGGCTGACGGCGCAACTATTTACACAGCAGCAGTTCCGCATTTGGTAACACTCACGTGGTCTGCCGGAGCTGTGGATGCCACTCATCCCGCCGCCACTTATTACAAGATATATTATGATGGTGCGACCACCAATCCGATGATTGTCTATTCCGAAGGCGTGACCTGGCAGGTCATGACCTACGGGGTTCACACCTGGAAAGTCGTTCCTTTTTATGAAGACCTGGGAACCAGAGGTCAGAATCCCACCGTCAGAGAAGGCAGAGCACTGCCCGTCCGCATAGTCAACACTCAGGACCTGCGTGGCGATGCCATCGGTGCTGCCACCTGGAGCTTTACGCTTGCTCCGCTTCCCACCTATACGGTCAATGTAACCTCCAATCCCTCCGATGCCGATATCTATATCGGTGGAGTGGACAGCGGTTACAATACCCCGCATGTCTTTACCCTCAACCAGGGCGACGATGCCACTTATACAGTAGGGAAGACAGGCGTCGCTTCCTGGAGCCCGGTGGACTATGTGGTTAACGATATCGCTGCCAATGCCAGCGTAAACTTCGTAGGCACTTGGCAGACCTATACCGTGAACGTAATCTCTGAACCCACCAATGCCGACATCTATGTGGATGGTGTGGACAGCGGATTCAATACCCCGCATGTCTTTACCCTCAACCAGGGCGACGATGCCACTTATACAGTAGGGAAGACAGGCGTCGCTTCCT
>DAHVPA010000361.1 GCA_027318525.1 Candidatus Cloacimonadota bacterium
CAACCAGCCCCAGCAGGAACGTCCCTTTACAGCGATGGGCAGCGGTTTTATCTATGATTATAACAAGGATACCAATGAAGCCCTCATCATGACCAACAATCACGTTGTGGAAAAAGGCAAGGATGGCACGATTACGGTCACTCTTGCCGACAAGGTCTCCTACACGGCAACCCTCGTGGGTAACGACCCCAATACCGATATCGCCGTAATCAAAATCAAACCCAATAAAGATGAAGTCCTTACGGTAGCCAAACTGGGTGACAGCGGTAACCTTGATATCGGCGACTGGGCAATTGCCATCGGCAATCCTTTCGGTGACGTGGGTTTGGACAGGACTGTTACTGTGGGCGTGATTTCTGCCATCGGCAGAGCCAATCTGAACTTCGGCGAAGGCAGCCCCCAGTATCAGGATTATATCCAGACTGACGCAGCCATCAATCCCGGCAACAGCGGCGGTCCGCTTATCAATCTCAAGGGTGAGGTTATCGGCGTCAATGCAGCCATTACCAGCACCAGCGGCGGCAACATCGGCATAGGTTTTGCCATCCCCATCAATCTGGCAAAACGTGTGGTGGATGACCTGATTTCTTCAGGAAAAGTCGTACGCGCCTATATGGGCATCACACCTCAGGAGATTACCGGAGACATGATGGAAAGCCTTAACCTGAAAGAAGTTGCCGGCGTCCTTGTCACCAAGGTGGAAAAAGACAGCCCTGCCGATAAAGCAGGCATCCTCAAGGGCGACGTCATCATGATGTTCAACAGCGAGAAAGTTCCCAATGTCTCCAAGTTCCGCATCGCAGTTGCCACCGCTAAAATCGGCATTGACATCCCCGTCCGTATCCTGCGTGACAACAAGAATATCGACCTCAAGGTCAAGCTTGACCCCTATCCCGAAGATGTCCTGGCAGCAGGCAAGGAAAAGGATTCCAAGAGCACTATGGCTTCCGGCATCACAGTCGAAGCCAATGACAGCCAATTTGCCAAACGCATGAACATCACCACCGACAAAGGTGTGGTCATCAGCAAAATTGATGGCAACAGCCCTGCAGCCAAGAGTGACCTTGCCGTTGGTGACGTCATTCTGGAAATCGACCGGGTGGAAATCAATACCCCGGCTGACTTTTATAAAGAGCTGAACAACGCCAAGGACAGGATGGACAAATCCGGCAAGAAAGCCCTGATGCTCTACGTTCAGGACAAGACCAAAGCCTTCAAATACGTTATTCTCAAATTCGAATAGAACTTATCCTGATAACAGAAAGCCGGACTCTGACTGAGCCCGGCTTTTTTTATTATATGATAACTGTCGGAATGCTTTACTGGATATAAAGCAGGACGATATCGTTAACGCTTAGTCCGGATGGTTCCGCGGGAAATACAGCACCCACTGCTTGCAACGCAGTGAAGCTGTCATTGGACTGAATTGCGGTGGTGATGTCAATCC
>DAHVPA010000362.1 GCA_027318525.1 Candidatus Cloacimonadota bacterium
GAGATATCCCCAGAATACAGTCCCTGGCCAGGCAATATAGACTACCCCTGGTATAATCCGCTCTGGCCGGAAGGCTATCCAACCATGGAACGCGGTACAGTGCATCTCTACGGTTCTGTCATTCAACGCCGCAGAGGGTTTATTCACCGAAGCCTGTATGACGTGGACTATCCCAATCCCGATCATATCTGGGACATAGAGGAAGACTTGTGTGGAGGAGCTTCAGGCAATACTTATCTTGACCCTGTGCTTGGCGTGGCATATGATTGTGTCAATGCTTGGGGTGCAACTGGAGCCGGAGTAGGCTATAAAAGAGACTATCACTTTGATAACAGGATAAACAGCGATACCTTTGAAGTCAATCCCTGGGGATTCGGTATTAGATTGCAATCTTCGAATGACCTCAACTCCTGGCTAAACACATATTCCTGGGATTGCAATCCCAAGCTGGCTGCCAAAACCTATGAACGGAAGTTCGGGCAGACTCTGTTTTCACTCAATAACAGGCTTTTCCGCTACCGGGATAATGTCCTGACCGAGTTTACCCACTTTCTGAATACCAGAGGAAACATCACTCAGATGAACCTGCTGGATGCCAGTAACGTGCTGATCTATATGCACGACAAGAACGTCAGCTATTTCCCCACCACAGAGCAGACTCCCGACACACTGCACGTTTTCATCTTCAATCTGGACGACCACAGCACGGTTCAGCTTGTGAATGGATTCACCTCCACCGAAATGAACGATATCGCTGTGCTGGAAAACAACCTGAAGCTGCTGGCACTGACATCTTCATCTGTAAATGTGGAATTTGAGGGGCTAAATCAGGAGAACCAACTGGTGCACCTCTATAACTGGAATCCGTTGCAGCCAGTGCTTGCCATCACAGACTACGAATTCAGCCGTGCCAGGCTGCATCTTGTCCCCTGCGGCGGGGATTCCTTTTACGTCTTTATCTGGCTGCCTGTAAAGGTGCCTGGTAATCCTGCCTTGCAGTTTCTGACCAACGGAAAGCTGTTTATGGCAAGGGGCACCCTGGCTAATACAGCAATCCCGGAACCTGCTCCTTCAGAAGCTGATATCAACTCTACAAGCCTGACGGTGAATCCCAACCCCTGCAGGGATTTTGCCTGCTTTAACATTGACCTTAAAGCCAGAGCGGAAATAGACTTGAATATCTATAACCTGAAGGGACAGAGAGTAAAGACCCTGATGCATACTACCAAGGCTGCAGGCAGTTATGAGCTTACCTGGGACGGGACTGATGACGATAAGCACAGGCTGTCCAACGGGATCTATTTATACAAGCTGAAGGCTGGTGGTTTCACTACCACCCGCAAGCTGTTTCTGCTCAAATAAGAGCGTTTTTCATATAGGGTTTGGATATATAAGCAGATTATCAGTGACTGCGGGAT
>DAHVPA010000363.1 GCA_027318525.1 Candidatus Cloacimonadota bacterium
AATGGTTTAGTTCCTGGGTTTTTTTTGTGGTTATTAGTATTGAAGCAATTAAGCGATTGATTTCTTCAATTACGGATAAAGGTGCAGCACAATCCATAATATCAGAGGCTGAAATCAGTCTCAGCCAGTATCGAGTCTCTCTTGCTTCTTTCTGGGTAATAGTCAGTTTGGCTATAAAATCTGCTTTGCTGTGAGCAGCTAATGCTTCTTCGGCATTTGCACCGATGGAAGTTGCTGCTTTCACAAGTTGTCGGGTGATTATGAATTCTTTTTTTTCGGTTTGGATTCTCTGCGAGAGCCTGACCACATCAACTGCAAACTGGAATGTCTTATCCAACAGTGCGTTTTGTTTCACTCTCACCACCCTTTCTCATAATTTACAAATCATAATTCATAATTTATAATTTATAATTTTCAGGAAAATCATTTGATTTTCCTGAACACTCTTTCCCATCTTGCATGCGGTCGGTCGAAAATCTGGTTATATTCGATGCCGTAGGAGTAGAAGATTGCCCAGGGTGTGCCGTTGATGTCTTTTCTATCCAGGAAACCCCAATAGCGGCTGTCTTCACTCACGTCGCGGTTGTCGCCCATAACGAAGTATTTTCCGGGAGGAACGACCACCGGACCAAACCAATCGCGGTTCCAGCCGGAGGAGCCGGGGATGTCTTTCCAATAGTCCATTCCGGGCATCCACATCCCGGGTGGAAAGGTGCGGTTGATGATTTGCTGCGGAGCTTCATAGGGATAGGGTTCGCCATAACATTCAAAGCCTTTGGCATAGAGCTGACCATTGATATAGACCAGTTTATCTTTGACCTGGATAGTGTCTCCGGGCATGCCTATCACTCGTTTGACTATGTTCTTGCGGGCATAGTAGGTAATGTGAAAAGCTGTCATCGGGTCTTTTTTAAAGGCGAATTCTTTATTGAAATAAAGCGGACGGAAGAGTTCTACAAATTGTTCCGGGTTCTTTTCGGGAGTGCCGTCTTCCAGCTTGGGATAACGGAAGGTGACAATGTCATCCCGTTTGGGGTCGGTGAAGAAATACTTTACTTTGTTGGCGACGAGGTAATCCCCTATCAGCAGGGTCTTTTCCATGGAGGAGGAGGGTATCTTAAAATTCTGGAAGGTATAGTTGCGGATAATCATCGCCACCACAAAAGCAAAGAGGATGGCTTCCACCCAATCCTGCACAAAGGGCTTTTTCTTGCGGAACTTGGGCGGCAGCGGAGTCTTGGTCAGGTTTGTATTTGCAGTCATGACGTTTTTTTGTTTTGCCATAGTATCTTTCACCTGTATCCTTGTTTCTTATTACTCTAAACCATGATAACCACCTCTGAAAGTAAGCCTTTGTGTCAAGGGAAAAAGGGCTGGCTGGTGTCCATATCAGCTATTCGTCTTCCAGAT
>DAHVPA010000364.1 GCA_027318525.1 Candidatus Cloacimonadota bacterium
CGAGGATTATGACCTGATTATCGTGGACAGGGATTTATCTACATATGATTATGAGGCGGACACTGATAAAATCACTGCAGACCTGGAGTTTACCGGAATCAATGACCCTGCCGGCAAGGCAACTTCCTATAAGGGAAGGGAAGGCGACCTGCTCTTGATGGTGCTGCTGAGGACGCATCCGGCTTATAAGGACAAGGTCTATCTGCTGGCGGAACAGGCTTCCGAAGTGATTAAAAGCTCGGATGAACTGGAGACACTGGTGGACGTAGTGCATTTTCCGGCTGAACGCATATTGGAAAAGGGTGCGCCGGCTGAACAGGTGATTGGCAGCCTGATGGCGGATTTGCCCGCTTTTGCCATCCAGAATACCTATCAGAAGCAATGCGACATCCTGCGCAAACAGCTTTCCGAAGATGCGGTGGACAGCTTTGTGGCAATTGCCAAGCTGGCTTCCAGTATCGAAACCAAGATAGATTTCCTGCAGAAACTGCGCCCCCTGACGGAGACGTTCCTGGTCACGATGGCTGAAAAAGTGAATGATACCCACGCACCATACTGGTATAAGCTGCACGGCAAGCTAAGCCTGCAGGAGAAAGACTTTATCAATAGTTTAGACAAGATTGACAGCCAACTCAATCTCGGCTATAATAAAAACATCCGGCAATGCCTCTATTCTCTGTGGCAGATACCCAGCGACTTCGCCAGCCACACTTCCGGCAATCAGGACGACATCACGCTTTACACTCTGACCGCTCTGTTCAATCAGCTCTGCGACGTGATTCTCTGGTTCGATAAGGCGATGGACAGGCTAAGCACTAAATCGTAAGGGGCGGATGCCCTTAAGCAAATTGTTGCTGTATGATACGTTGATTGGCAGTTAACGATAATGCTCTGCAGCAGTCAGGATAGCGTCGATAATCTGCTGATAACCTGTGCAGCGGCAGAGATTGCCTTTGATGGCTTGGCGCGCTTCTGCCCGGGTGGGATGGGGATTTTTCAGCAGAAAAGCATGAGCGGAAAGCACCATCCCCGGAGTGCAGAAGCCGCACTGGATAGCGCCGGCATCCACAAACGCCTGCTGCAAAGGATGCAGAGTCCCATCAGGATTTGCCATACCTTCAATGGTGAGGACTTCTTTTCCGATGATATCCTTGACCTTGAGGATGCAACTGCGCTTGGGTTCATTGTCAATCAATACGGTGCAGGCACCGCAAACGCCAATTCCGCAGCCATTCTTGGCTCCAATCAGGTCGAGTTCCTCCCGCAGATATTCCAGCAGGTTTTTGTCCAAATCTACGCTATCAAGACTGACTACTTTTTTATTGATAACAGCTTTCATTATTTGTCTCCGTGCCTTTGAGTCTCAGTGTCATTTCTCTCAATACCTATCTTTACAGGCTGGTCGAT
>DAHVPA010000365.1 GCA_027318525.1 Candidatus Cloacimonadota bacterium
GCATTTCTAAAGTATATTAAAAGTATTCTTGAATACATTTGATATACATTTGATTTCCTTTTGATATGCTTTTGATATACTTTGGGTATTGAGAGAAAAGACTGGCTCAAAACCGGCTCGACAAAGGATAAAGGCTTTGTGGAAACAGCTTTGAAGTAAAATAACCAAGATGCACAGAAACCGGGAATCAACTTCGGTAAAAGTGCTCAGACACATCCGGAGTTTAAGCAGTAAAACGAGTGAACAGAGGTTGACTAAGTCATGGATAGATATATAAATAGAGTGGTTTCTTTTTAGCCCTTTCACTGATGGTGAGATAGCTTTTGCCGTCGGCGGAAAAACAGATGGCTTCGCCCTGGGGCTCAAACTTGTAAGGCAGGTTTTCGTAAGGTCCGGACAGGGCTTCGGCAATGGACTGACCGGGCGCAATCTGCCACTGGTAGATTTTATTGTAAGTCTTGATAATGATTTTATCCCGCTGAGGAGAAATGTCGCCCCCCACTGCCAAAGGAAAATCCAGACTCAGGATGCGTTTGGCAACGTTCAGGCTGTCAGTGCTGAGCGGCGCTTTAATCTGGTAAACCCCGACCTTTTCCTCCCGCTTGGAGACCAGATAAACATCGCCGTTGGCAGGGTCTATCATCAGCGTTTCGCAGTCCTTGGGACCGTCTGCATAAATAAAAGCAAGGGTATCAACAGGAGATGGTGATGCTTTCCAACTTTTCTCTGATGTGCGCTTTGCTGACATTTTCAAGCTTTCCAAAAACCAATGATCCGCAATTTCTTTTGTTCTATACAGATATGTGTTGTTGTATTGGGCTTTATTATCACCGATTTCGCCGACATAAAGATAATTGGTGCCGGGTTCAGGTCCGGGTCCCACAGCAATGTCTTCCCAGTCTCGGTTCTTTGTGGAAGCACACCAAAACTCGGCAATGGATTCTCCGTCTTCTCCACCGATGCTACAAAGTGTTGTGAGCATAATAGTGCCAATTAGTCTGCCTTTTGTATTTATAACATACACTTCTCCCTTTCCGCCGGAATCATTATGCACATAATACCAACCGGGATTGGCTCTGCTGGCTGCAATACCGGAGATTTCGTCCAGTTGCTTGTCCTTAACCTTGTATGCCTTTTGGGCAAAACATAGCCCGGTGAAAAGAATCAGCAGCAGTAAGGATAAAACTATCTTTTTCATAATCCAATCCTTGCACAGTATTGATAAATCGGGCATTCGTGGCATCTGGGATTTCTGGGATAACAGAGATTCTGTCCAAAGGCGACCACATAGGAGTTGATGACCAGCCAGTGCTTTTCAGGCAGTATCTTTCTAAGCGCCATTTCCGTGTCGAAGGGGGTCTTGGTTCTGATATAGCCCCAGCGGTTGCAGATACG
>DAHVPA010000366.1 GCA_027318525.1 Candidatus Cloacimonadota bacterium
GGAAGTATTTACGGGGATTGTTCAGCGGTGGGACACTGTGCTACGAAGCGCAGAATATCTATCACCACAAGCTGGGTGGATATGCTTTCAGCAATGCGCCTCTTGATGAAAAGTTTATGCTGAAAGACGTCTGGCAAAGCGCTGAAGACACTATTATTGATCTGGGAGCAGATGAATTCACAGTCGGCAGACCGCATCCTATGATTGATTTCTCATTGCGTATAAAAAAGCTTGAGGAAGAAGCCCGGGATGAAAGCGTCGCGGTTATCCTGCTGGATGTTGTCCTGGGTTATGGAGCACATCCGAGTCCACATCTGGAACTGACTCCCGTCTTGCAAAAAGTCAAAAAGGATACCTGCATCGTTGTTATTTGCTCTGTCGTAGGTACGGATTCTGACCCGCAAGGCAGGCAGGATGTCATCAAAGCCTTGCAGGAAGCAGGGGCGATTGTCACCACCACCAATGCCGAGGCAAGCGCTCTGGCTGTGCGTATCATCCAGCATCTGAGGAGTTCATAATGCCGCTCAAAGATATTTCGAAGTCACCCCTAAAAGTCATTAACCTCGGTCTGGAAGCCTTTAAGGACGATTTAGTCAAACAAGGCATCGAAGCTGTTCAGGTGGACTGGCAACCTCCTGCTAATGTTGATGCAGCCATACTGGAAAAGCTTTCGCTCCATAGTGATATGATAAAAGCCGCCAATGACAAGGTCCTGGACATCATCCAGCAGGGCAGTCCCGTCCTGGTTGGCTTGGACATCGCGCGCAAGGTGATTCCCGGCATGACGGAGGACACCATTCTGCATGCGGGACCTCCCATCACCTGGGAACGCATGTGCGGTCCCATGCAGGGCGCTATCATCGGCGCACTGATGTATGAAGGCAGAGCAAAGACGCCTGAGGAAGCAGAAGCACTTGCCAAATCCGGAACCATCCAATACGCACCATGTCACGAACACAGCGCAGTGGGACCGATGGCAGGTATCATTTCGCCTTCCATGCCTGTCTTTATAATACAGAATGAGACATTCGGCAACACGGCTTACTGCACGCAGAATGAAGGTCTGGGCAAGGTTTTACGCTACGGTGCCTATTCTCCTGAAGTGATTGAACGGCTCAAGTGGATGGAACAGGTGATGTATCCTATCCTGGACAAAGCCATCCGCAGTCTGGGTAAGATAGATCTCAAGAGCTTGATAGCGCAAGCTCTGCATATGGGTGATGAAGTGCACAACCGCAACCGTGCCGGCACCTCTTTACTGTTTAGGCAGTTGGCACCCGCCATCATGCGCACTGCAACAAATCTGGAAGATGCTGCCAAGGTGCTGGAATTCATCAACGGTAACGACCACTTCTTCCTGAACCTCTCCATGCCTGCTTCCAAAGCGGTTCTGGA
>DAHVPA010000367.1 GCA_027318525.1 Candidatus Cloacimonadota bacterium
TAAATCTTGAAACGGTTCACATCCGGCACATCAGGATAAGCCCAGCTCAGTTCTATCAGATTTGTTCCGAGATCATAGCTTATGAGCGGATTCGTCACCACCGGCAATGCCTGCCACTGGGTCTGGACATAGCCGTCCCCGTTGTTGCCATCGTCAGCTTCGGCAATTTCATTCAGTCTATCCACCCTGAACCAGGATTTCCAGGTCGTGGCAACAGCACTCGGAGCAGGCAGAATTTCCACCGATATATTTTCCCAAGCAGCCAGCGGTTCGAGATAGATAAATACATCCCCTGCTTCCGTGGCGGCAGGCAGGACTTCCCGATTGCAGTATAAATCAATCCTGATGGGTGCAACAGTAGGATTGGCAGATTGATTGGAGATTTCGATGCCGTAGGAGTTTTCCTCGCAGACATAGGGGTGGTCGGAGATTGCCCAGTAATCAACAATGGTAAGCTCACACAAGCTGCCCAGAGTCCAATCCAGGCGGTTATAGGTGTCATAATCATAGGATTCACCACCAAAGTTGCCGGTGTAATTATAGAAATTAACCTCTCCCTGATTGACGTTTTTATACACGTTCCAGTTGCCTGTTCCCGTATTGGTTGGGAAATCCGCTCCATAGACGTCCAAAATCTGGTTGTTGGTGATGGTCAGAAGCCTGCCGTTGGTGCCGCTTTGCCCGTTCTGGAAGGTGCAGAAGTGAAAGCTGTGCACATCATTGACCAAAGCTCCGGAATTGACCACCACACCGTTGATGTTCATATATTCAAAGGTGGTATATTCCGCACTGATATTACCTCCGGATAATACCGACAAGGCATAGTTGCCTGTGATGTGAGTAATTCTTGCCTTATGTCCGTAACTGCCCAAGGTTTCCAGAGTGCCGCCGGGATTAACTGTAAGGGCTTTGGCATTGGCAAGGGCAACCACTCCATCCGGTCCTATATGCAGTGTGCAGGTTGAGTTTACGTTGATGTTGTTTTCCGCCTGCAGAGTTTCTCCCGTGATAAAGACCTTGTTGTTGCCGCTGATGTTGAGTATTCCTTTGACCAACATGGTCTGCGAACTGGCAGGGGATAGGGTGAATTCCGATTGTGCCACCATGCTTACACCGGTAATATTAAGTTCACCAAACCAGGCAACAGCGCTGTTTGTGGTGATTAGAGCCGGTTGACCGGCATTGAGGGTAACGGGGATATTGGTCAAATCAACCGTGCAGCCTGTGTCAAACAGCCAGTTTTTGCCGCATTGCAGACTGCATAAAGTCAGGTTGGCGACAGAACCGCTTTGCCAGAGGAAATCCCAATTAGTAACAATAGTGCCGGCAGCATTTTTCTTTAAGGTGCCATAGACATTGATGCCGTTGTAGGTAAGCAAATTCCAGGTTC
>DAHVPA010000368.1 GCA_027318525.1 Candidatus Cloacimonadota bacterium
CTGCTCAGATTATATGGAGTACAGTCTGAATTCTCAGAAAAGAAAAGAGGAATTTAACCAATTTTATTCAGTAATACTAACAAGCTATCTTGATATGTCAAAGGGTATCATGGATGGCTTTGAATTTGAAGGAAACTATGTTGAAGCCATAGATTTAGTCAAGAAACCTAAAGACTGTTTCAGATATGTTGAGTTCTTGATAGAACAGCGGATTAACTATAATGAATTTGTCTTTAAACAATTGACTAAAGACCAGCAAGATAGCCTCTTCTGCTGGATTTACCAAGCATGGCAGGAGAGTGAGGATTCACTGACTTACAACCAATTCCTAAAAGAAAAAAAACTTGATACATACACAGGATTGAGCACTGAGAGAGCAATCCAATTGTTAGAGCTGCTCCAATTTGATCCCTATGGCGATAATATTCTCTACTGGAAGTTAGGTATAGACTACCTAGAAAAACAATTAAAAAACCTGAAATTCACTAATTCAAAGCCTATGTTTTACAATTCCAAATGGGGTACGATGATAATCGGCACCAAGGGTGACGACCATTACACCAATGATAAGAGACTGAAGAAGAACCCGGTCTGCTTCATTCTTGACCCCGGCGGGAACGATACCTACGATTGCGATTTATACACCGACAAGGACCATCCCTTTTACCTGGTCATTGACCTGAAGGGTAATGATGTTTACCGCAATCCTGCTATTGCCAGAGGCATGTCTGTCCTGGCTGGCTGCGGCACGGTGCTTGATTATGAAGGCAATGATATCTACCAATATGGCGACTTTGCCATGTCTGCCCTGCTGGGTTTCAATAGCGTCATTGACTACAAGGGAAACGATTATTATTCCACCGGACTGTTTTCCCAAGGCGCTGCTATGTTCGGCATCTCAGTTCTGCAGGATAACGAAGGCAACGATACCTACACAGCCACAGAGTTTGCCCAGGGTTTGGGCGGTCCCAAAGGCTTTGGTTTGCTGTTGGATGGCAAGGGCAATGACATTTATTATTGCGGAGGCAAGTATTTACATACTCCTTTAGCACCTTTCGATTATCGGAGCATGGCACAGGGCTTCGGATTTGGCTTCCGTCCTGATATGGCAGGAGGAATCGGCGTCCTCTATGATGGCGAAGGCAATGACCGTTACAGCGGCGGGGTCTATGCGCAGGGCGTGGCATACTGGTATGCGATTGGCGCTCTGTTTGACGAAAAAGGCAACGACTATTACGATGCGGTCTATTATCCCCAGGGCAGCGGAATACATCTTGCCAATGGCGCTCTGGTCGATATGGAAGGCGAAGACCATTACTACTCCAAACACGGTCCCGGTCAAGGCAATGGACACGACTGGTCGGTGGGCGTCTTTGTCGATAAAAAA
>DAHVPA010000369.1 GCA_027318525.1 Candidatus Cloacimonadota bacterium
TATAAATAGGAGATAGATTTATATGCGTATAGTTATTTGTGCACTATTACTCATCACACTTTTTCTAATCGGTTGCTCTATTACCAGACCCGTAGCTGTAACAAACAATGCGCTAACGTATGTTACAAAAGAATATCAGATTAGCGATAATCTTAGAGGAATATTTAAAACGTATAAGGTACAGGAACCTTTGACTGGTAGAGCTTCTCAAACCGGAATTTTGTTTTTTCCCCCATCAGATTATGATGCTGGAATATGGAAAGCAGCACAGGCAGCAGGAATAACCAAAATTGCTTCAGTTGATTATAAAGTTAGCTGGTATATTTTCTATACCAAATGGGAGACCATAGTAACAGGCGAAAAGTAATAGTCAGATTAGCAATAAATAGCAAACTAACACCAGTGACCCCCTATATAGTATAGGGTATGTCTTGTTATTTTGTTAGTTTGTTAGTCTGAGCTTGTGTTTGATAAGACAGAGGGAGCATTTCTGCTCCCTTTTTCTGTTCTGCTGTGTATTCTGTGGTGGTTCACTTCACCAGATTTGCCATTATCGCCGGGTCAAGGACATAGGTCCTCACATTCTTGCCGTTTTTACCGAGACAATTTTCCACCTTGATAACGTCCATATCAATTAGGGTATCAATCTTGGCGTTCATTTCCTTTTTATCGAAGTGCGCATATTGCATCAACTCCGTATGGAAAGCTTTGCCACCGAACTTATTGGCGAGGATTTCAACCAGTTTGCGTTCACCTGCCAGCTTGTCCTGTTCAGACATCATTTTCATCAGGGGGAGGGTGTTATCGAAGTAATAATCGCACAGATACATTGCTTCCCTGGCTGTTTCCTCCGTGACCTTCACCGCTTCAAAGAACTCCGCTGTGCTGTCTCTGTCCATTGCCCGCCTGAGGATTTCCCAGGTCTTGAACAAAGTGATGAGCATGCAGAACTTATACCAGTAGCCGTCATAAATCCGGCTGTAATAACTCAGGATGGGGTCATTGTGCAGCTCATACACATCCTTCAGCTTTGACTGATAGACCTCGTTGCGATATTCCAATGCCTTTTTTTCCGGTTTGAGCCTAAAGGGCAGGGGTATGGCGCGGAGCACCCGGTAAGTCTCTTCATACTGATATAGCTTTTCCCTGTATTCGGTGGTATCCATAAAGGCAAAATTGAGCGAGCGGATGTCTATCTCGCTGATGATGCAATAGAGCACCCTTTGCATAAATCCGCTCAGTTGCTCACTTTTTCCGCTCAGTTGGGAATAAAACCACCCTTCGGTACTGGCTGCCAGTAAGGACAGAGCCGGGTTCTTGATGCGTTCGCAACGTTCCATATTGAGGTTGGAATTGGAGACGCCATCAAAG
>DAHVPA010000036.1 GCA_027318525.1 Candidatus Cloacimonadota bacterium
GGACACATTGAAATTCAACAGCAATCCATATTCTGCATTGCACAACTTCATATAGGTCAGGACCTGAGCAGAGTGCACAGGCAAGATAAGCTCAACTGACTTAAGCTCAACAACACAAGTATTTTCTACAAAAAAGTCTGCTTTTAAAGGGGAGTCAAGTCTGACATCATGATAACTGATTGAGAGCTGCTTCTCTCTTTCAAAAGCTAAGCCCTGATGCATAAACTCAATAGCCAGGCAATCAGCATAAACTTTCTCCAGAAGACCAGGACCCAGTCTTTTATGAACTTCTATGGCACAGCCAATAATATCACTGGTAAAGTCTTTTATTTCCAGAGTGATTCCTTTGTGAACCTTTGTGTCTTTGTGCCTTTGTGGTAAAGAAATTTAATTTCCTTTGCCGATCCACTCGTCGTAGAGTTTTTCAAACTTGAGTTTATGTCCGGCTTCTTCCCCTGCCAGAGAGGCAAAGAGTCGGGAAAGTTCAGAATCGGGGAATTTGCGGCTCATGTCTGTATAGAGTTGGAACGACATCTCCTCACGCTTCATGGCTTTGATGAGGATGCTCTGGTAGGTGAGGTCAAGGTCCTGGACATCGGAGACGAGATATTCACTGATGTGGAGATTGGGGACATGCTTGATTTCGTTTTCAGATGGGAGCTTTCCGCGCATGTTTTCAATCACGATGATGTGTCCCATTTCCATGCTTTCCAGTTCTTTCAGAAAGGCTTTCTGGTCAGCGAAAGGTGCCATGCTCTGCAGGTCGCGGTAAAACTGCACAGCTTCCTTTTCACGTTCTACAGCAAAATCCAGTATTTCGTTGAATTCCTGAGTGGTCATCTATTTACTCCATATATGGTTTTGGGCTGAGTCATGTTAGACAAGTATTAATAAGCACAAAAAAACCGGATAGCCACATGAGCTATCCGGTTGTTATTGAAATTAATCGACGGGTTCGAACATATCTTTGCCGACGCCGCATTCGGGGCAAGTCCAATCTTCCGGCAGGTCCTCAAAAGCGACATTGTTGTTTTCGGCGGGATCATAGATATATCCGCAAGCGATGCATTGGTATTTTTGCATGGTTTCCTCCATTGCTTTAGTTAAGTCTGGACAGCGTCAATCATGGTGCGCTGTGTAAGCATTCAAGATCGGGATTTAATAGTTTTCCACCCAAAGCTCAAAGAAAGCCTGGGGATGTTTGCAGCATGGGCAGGTGTTGGGAGCGGCATCACCTTCATGGATGTATCCGCATTCGCGGCATTTCCAGAATACTTTACCGTCTTTTTTGAACACCTTTTGGTTCTTAACGTTATCCAAAAGCTTGCGATAACGGGTTTCGTGTCTGGCTTCGACCTTTGCCACCATTCTGAAAGTGACGGCTATGTCATTGAAGCCTTCGTCTTCAGCGATTTCGGCAAATTCGGGATAAAGCATGGTCCATTCCTCTTTTTCACCGGCTGCAGCCCATTCCAGATTGGCAACGGTGTTTTCTTCATCGAGGGCGGCAGGATAGGTGGCGGAAATGGAGATGGGTTCGCCTTTCATGCCGTTGTTGATGAGGTGTCTGAGGAAAAGCTTGGCATGCATCTTTTCATTGTCAGCAGTCTCAGTGAAGATGGCTGCAATATGCTCGAAGCCTTGTTTTTGGGCGACTCTTGCCGCATAGAGGTAACGGTTGCGGGCTTGGGATTCGCCGGCAAATGCTTTCAGCAGGTTTTCGGATGTTCTGCTTCCTTTGATACTCATGTATTATCTCCTTATCAGGCGTTTTTCCATAATCCGTGCAGATTGCAGTATTCGCGGACATACAGCACTTTACTCATGGCAACTGGGAAATTGGCAATAGGTTCCATTCCGGGTTTGAGCTCAGCTCTCAAGACCATGTCGTCGGAAGTGATGACTTCGATGAATGCTATATAGTGCTCAGGCAGCATCGGATGCGGGACGCTTCCCACTTTGACGGTGATTCCCGATTCGTTTCCTTCCAGGACTGGGACGTGTTTTTCTCTGGCGGCATCGACGGAATTTTCCACCAAAAGCTGCATGGGCTGTCCGCAGCAGACAAGTTCACCGTCACCGGCGAAAACTGCTTCCACGACATTGCCGCAGATTTGGCACTTGTAGATTTGCTTTAATACAAGCATAGTATTCCTCCCTATCATTTTCTTTCACTCAATTCAAAAGATAAGTGATAAACTCCTTTTGTCAATTAAATTCTTTTTGTTTTTCCTTGCCAAAAAATTAAGCTGCGATAATATGAAACAAAGATAGGATAACAGAGGTTTTCAGGAATGAAGCGCATCGCATTGCTCGGATTATTGCTCCTGCTGCTGGCAGGTTGCGTCGATTACAGCGAAGAGCTGTGGCTGCATAAGGATGGCTCCGGCAGAGTCAAAATGGTTGTGGGAGTGCTGACCAATTACACCAATGAGCAGGAAATCAACCGCTATATGGATCAGCCGGGCATTATCCCCATCAGCAAATCCATTTACCGAAAAGATGATTTCACCTTTTACAGTCTGGAATTCAAGTTCAAATCCCTGGAAGCCTTTAATAACCTGAATGACCAAATCACCAATGCCAATTTCCTCGGTAAAATCAACCTCAGCAAACAGAAAGACGGCACCATTCTTATGAGCCGCAGGATTGAGCTGGGCAGTTCACCTCTGGAAGAAGACGAAATAGAGAACCTTATCTTTACCAAAGCAGCCAAGGGGTTGAAGTGGCGCTACAAGCTGCATCTGCCCTGGAAGATAGTAAAAGCTAATGCTGACCCCACCAATGTTAATGCCGATACAGGGATTGTTAGCTGGGAATATGAAACCAGGCATCTCTGGAACAAACATCAGGTGATGTCGGTGGAGATGAAGCAGGGATTTCCTATCCTGACAGCAGTCCTCATTGCCTTGGCGGCACTGGTCGTCATCGTTAGTCTAATCTTTATAGCTAAAAGCCGCAAACACACCCGTAAAGGACATAGAATAGCTGAGCAGGATTCTGAAGCAAAGGAATAGACACCCGCTCTAACCTTCTACCCGTTTGTCAGGCATGCGCTTCAAACCATGATTTGCCGTGCCCTGCCTCCACCTCAAGCTTTACTGCATCTCGATAGTTTTCCGGCAAAGCATCAGACATAGCTGATTTTATCAGTGAAACGGCTCTGTCCAAAGCTGATTTTTTAACCTCAAAAACCAGCTCATCATGCACCTGCAATACCATTTTAATCTCAGGATCGGATTTTATCTTTGCATGGATATCAATCATGGCAAGCTTGATGAGGTCAGCAGCAGTGCCCTGGATGGGCATATTGAGTGCCACCCTTTCCGCCTCGCTTTTCAGGCGCTGATTGCTGCTGTTGATGTATTGCAGGTAGAGCCTTCTGCCGAAAAGCGTCTCGCAGTAATGCTTCTGCCGTGCCAGGTTGTGGCAGTGCAGGATATACTGCCGCACCCGTTCAAACTGATTAAAGTAGTGGCTGATAACCTCTTTCGCTTCAGTTTGGGTAATGCCCAGTTCCCTTGAGAACTTTACCTGTCCCATTCCGTAAAGCAGTCCGAAATTGATGACTTTGGCTTTTCTGCGTTCTTCCCCCGTAACCTCATTCAGTTCTTTGTTAAAGACATAAGCAGCTGTCTGTCTGTGAATGTCCACGCCCTCGGCAAAAGCTTTGAGCAGATAAGGGTCGCCTGACATCAGAGCCAGCAGTCTAAGCTCGATTTGGGAATAATCAGCCGAGAGGATTACGGTGTCACTATCAGCCGCAGAAAAGGCTTTGCGGATAGCTCTGCCCAGTTCGGTGCGGATGGGGATGTTCTGCAGGTTGGGATTACTGCTGGATAGTCTGCCTGTGGAGGCAATGGTCTGGTTGAAGGAGGAGTGAACTCTGCCCGTATCGGGATTTATCATCTTGGGCAAAGCGCTTACATAGGTGCTGTCCAGCTTGGTAAGCTGTCTGTAATCAATCAGCAGCGCTGCGATTTCATATTCATCCGCCAGCTCTTCCAAAACGCTGTTATCGGTGCTGGCACCGGTCTTGGTCTTCTTTTTGGAAGGCAGTTTCATATCCTCAAAGAGCAGTTTGGCAAGTTGCTGGGTGCTGTTGAGATTAAACTGATAGCCCGCCATGGCATAGATTTTATCGGTGAGGATTTTCAGCTGTTCATTGATCAGGGTGGAGATTCCGCCCAAGACAGAGGTATCGATATGCACGCCATTGGTTTCCATATATTGCAGTACTCTCAGCAGGGGAAGCTCTATCCCGGAATAGACCTTGTCCAGAGTGGTATATTGCAGTTTCTTTTCATATTTCTGCTGCAGCCGGAATGCAGCCCAGGCGTCTTCCGCAGAGTAGAAGCAGGCTTTGACAGGGTTGACCAGGTCAAAGGTAATCTGATTTTTACCGGTGCCTATCAGCTCGCTGATGGGCTGCATCTTGTAGTTAAGTTCCCTGAAGGCGCATTCATCCAGCGAATACTGATTGATGCCGGCATCCAGGATATAGGCAGCCAGCATCGTATCAAACAACGGATTGGAAAGCTGAAAGTCATATTTCTGCAACACCATGAGGTCATATTTGAGGTTATGCCCGATGATGAGTTTATTGTCCAGAGCTGAATGCAGCTTATCCAGAGTCTCTTTGAGCGGGAGGTTTTCCGCCAAGGCATGACCTATTGGAAGATAGTATGCCTGTTCCGAATCGAAGCAGAGGGATATGCCCACCAGTTCCGCTTGCAGGGCATCGGTGGAAGTTGTCTCAGTATCGAGGCTGATCTTTTCCGCCGAACTGATTTGCCCCAGTAAAACCTCTAACTCTGCCTTTGTGTTGATCAGGATTGCGTTAAACAGAGCTTGCCTGTTGGCAGCACCACCGGTGTCAGTTTCGCTTTCATCAGTCTCAAATTCTCCACTGAAGAGGTCGTATTGCGTAAATTCGCCATTTGCTGTATCCGGAGCTTTGAAACCCTCCTGATTTTGCTGATTTGAGGTTGCTTGACTTTGGTCGGATTTGTCTCTATTTGCAGGTTCTGATTGACCCTGTGCCAGAGTTTGAATCCTTTTTACTAATCTGGGCATTTCATATTCTTCCAGCAGGGGAACAGCTTTAGCCAAATCATCTCTGCGAAACTGGTGTGCTTCCACGGAAGGAGTGACAATGGGCGCATCCAGCAGCATCTGCGCCAAATCCTGCGACAAAAAGGCGTTTTCCCTGTCATTCACGAGTTTTTCCCTGACCTTTTCCGGCAGTTGGTCCAGATTCTGATAAATGTTATCCAGGCTGCCGTATTGCTTGAGGAGGTTTTCTGCGCCTTTGGGACCGAGTCCTTTCACACCCGGGATGTTGTCGCTGCTGTCACCCACAATTGCCAGATAATCCACAAACTGCTCCGGAGCAATGCCGTATTTTTCCAGCACTTCCGCCCGGTTGATGAGCTTATCCTTGAGCGGGTCATAGAGCGTGATGCCGTTCTGCACCAGTTGGGAGTAATCCTTATCGCCGGTGACGATTATTATCTCATAGCTGTCCTTCAGCCGCATAGCCAGAGTAGCGAGGATGTCGTCCGCTTCCAATCCGTCCTGTGAGATTTCCGGCAGTTCCATATCGGTAAAGAAGCGCTTCACCGGCTCCACCTGCGGTATGAGTTCATCCGGCATGGGTGGACGGTTTGCCTTATAGAGTTCGCTCTTCTCATGCCGGAAGGTGGGTGCCTTTCTATCAAAGGAAACGATGATGTGTTCGGGATTAAATTTATTCACAAATCCCAGAAAGGAATTAACAACGCCGAAGATAGCTCCGGTATTCATTCCCTTGGAATTCACCAGCGGATTGCGGATCAGCGCAAAATATGCCCTATAGAGCAGAGCGGTTCCATCAATCAGGTAAAGGCGTTCTTTGTCCATAAATCCACCCTCTTCTTTATGCAGACAATCTGCTCATACCTGACATATTTGTCTATACAAATCTTTATCAGGATTGAATTTCCACAAACTTGTAGATAAGATAAAGTGAACTCACCATGAAGATAGTTCACAGTGAGTTCACGTGTTGCTAATTATAATATGGATATATTTATCCAAGTTTATCTGTAATACAGCCTGCCTCCATAGTTGATGAGGTAGGGCGAGGTGTGAAGTGCGAAATAGTTTCCCTTTTCCATCTGCAGGACTCCCCAGCCGAATGATAACGTTAAACCTACTCTGAACTTCGATTCAGGCGGGTAATACCTGACAGGATTCAGCTTCATCCGATATCCGTAACCCGGACGCAGCGCAGAACCCCGGAACCACATGGGAAGGCGTCTTACAGGTTTGATATAGAGATCAAACTCATTCCCATACTTATCGACAAAAACAAAGATATTGTCGTGTGGACCATAGGTGCCCACAAAGTAGAAAACGTTGCTTTCCGGGTAGTAGAGTTTGTAGTAATCGTGAAAGCTGTAATAACGTCCCCGGTAATAGTAGCGGTTATCGTGCTGATAATTGCGGAAGTTCTTGTAAGGTCCGCGGTAGCGGTAGTATTTTCCGATTCCCCAACCTCTGTTGTAGCTATATGATGGTCTTTTATTCAGGGAAGACGGCTTGGGTTTGGTCAGCGTTGACGGTATTTTTTTGGGCTGCTTGGATTTATCCTGCTTGAAAGCATCATCATCAGACTGCTGAAACCTGATTTCTTTGTTAGCCTTTTCATTGGATTTCTTCCGCTTGGAAGCATCGTTTTTGGCATATATCGGTACTGTCAGCAATGATCCAATCAAGAGCGGGATAATCAGATATCTTTGTATATTCATTACTGTTTACCTCTTATTATTTAATGAGATGCTCGTCTATAATCATGACTATATATTCAAGCATCTATACAAATAAATTAATTGGTGAAATCAAAGAAGGCAAATCAGGCTGAGAAATGGAGTGCAGTGCAGAACCCCGATTCTCTACGGGATAAGTCGGGTAAATCCGTCGCTTAGCCGCTTTTGTGTCATTTTTTACAAGAGTTTGTTCCTTAATTGCTGCGAGGGGTTATCGTGGGGAAAGCCCTCGAAGACCCCTCGTTGACCCCTCCGGTCGAGTATGGACATGGTAAAGAAATTTACTGTGGAGAAAGGGGGTATCTGAGGGATTGTATTAAATGAATAAGAGCTGATTCAGCAATGTTTTAGTTGATTATCAGAGATGGGGCAGGATTTCAGCAATGGGCAGTTGCCAGGCAGATGTATCATGGTCCAGCAGGAGAAAGCCGTTGCCCTGGATGAGACGGTCGTAAATCATCTGTTTGGCTTTGTAGGTGTCTTCGCGGCAGACGTCGTAACTGGATGTGATAGCCATCGGCAGGTGAAAACGGGTGGGAATGATGTCTCCGGCATAGATGTAGGGAACGCTGTCCGCAAGCACTTCCACAATCTGCATCCCGACTGAATGACCGCCGGTCTTTCTGACCCAAACGCCGGGAGCGATTTCTACCTCGCCATCAATCAAATGCAGCCTACCCGCTCTAGCCAACAGGGAGAGTTGATGTTCGAACTGGTAGGCTGCTTTATTGAGTTTATCCGGGTTTTCCGCCATCTGCCATTCAGACTGCTGAATGTGAAAGACAGCTTCTGGAAATGTAAGAAAATCTGTTCCATCCGCTTCAGAAACCACACCGCCGGCATGGTCGAAATGCAGATGGGTAAGGATAACGTCCGTCAGCTCGGAAGCCTTTACCCCAAGGGCTTCCAGGTTTTGCACAAGCTCAAATTCCGAAGGATTATAAATCTCACAGCGGCGCTTGCCCAGACGGTTGCCGATACCTGTGTCGACCAGAATGTTTCTGCCCTCTGTCTGAATCAGGAGCAGGTTCAGATTCATCTTCAGGCGCTGTCTGTCGTCCGTTTCCACCTTGTCATGCCATATAAACCAGGGCAGGACGCCAAAGAAAGCGCCTGCATCAGTCCAATAGTGTCCGGCGGAAACGAGAGAAAGCTTCATTGGGAGCGGGTTTTGTCTCTTTCCGGACGGCGCGGTCTTTGTGAAGGACGGGTGTTGGGATGCGCGCTGTTGTGACGTTTGTATGAGCGCTCTGCGCGCTGAGTAGGGGTCAGTTCAGGCTGCTTTTTGAGGACATCCTGTTCCTTCTGATTGGCAGGCATGATTACGATGCGTTTGTTGTCGCCTTCGCCGATGGTCAGGGTCTTGAGGTCCTTTTCGCCTTCCACATATTTATGGATGATGCGGCGTTCGATGCCCTGCATGGGTTCGAGGGTGACAGGTTTGCCGGTGGCTTTGACCTTGTTGATGAGGGCGATGTAATTGCGCAGGAAGGTCTGTTCCTGACGCTGTCTGTATTCCTCTGTGTCAAGATAGATGCGCTCGAGGTCACGCACGTTTTCAAAGACTCGGTTCACAAGGTATTGGAGCTGCTCCAGCATGCTGCCGTTTTTGCCGATGAGAAATCCGGCGTCGGATGACTTGCCGATGGTGATAAAGACGGTTTTCTGCTCTTTTCGGGCTTCAATCTTGTCAAACCGGATGTCCATATGTTTGAGAAGCTGCTCCACAAAAAGCTTGATGCGCTCTTCGGTGGAGAGCAGTTTAAAGCGGACATGAGCTTGTTTTTTGCCAAAGATGCCAAACAAGCCGTTGGAAGCTTCGCTGATTATATCGTATTGCAGCTCCCAGTCCTTGATATGATGTTCCTTGCGAAAGGAACTGATGATAGCATTGGTGTTGGTTCCTTTTATGTCGAGTTGTTTCATTAAGATTCCTTTTTGTTCAAATGCTTTTGCAGATAATACTGCTGAAGGATGGAAAGGATGTTAAAGACAGTCCAGTAAAGGACAAGTCCCGCAGGCATGGATTTGAAGACGAAAAAGAGCACGACAGGCATGATCCAAGCCATCATCCTCTGACTCTGCTGCATCGCCTGTTGCTTTTCGTCCATCTGTTCAAGCTGCTGTTTTTTGGGATTCATCATCAGCGACTGAATGATCATAAAGACGCCCATGAGAATCGGTAAAACGTAATAAGGGTCAGGCTCGGAAAGGTCCTTGAGCCAGCCAAAGAATCCCGCCTGTCGCATATCCAACGAAAAACGCAGAACAGTATAAAGCGCAAAGAAGACCGGCATCTGCAACAGCAGAGGCAGACAACCGCCCAATGGACTGGCGCCTGCTTCCTTGTAAAGCTTGGAAAGCTCCATCTGCATACGTTTGGGGTCGTTTTTATACTGCTGCTGTAAAGCTGCCACCTGGGGCTGAATCTTCTGCATCTTGAGACTGCTGTCCAGACTCTTGTGGGTAAGCGGATGCAGGAGCATTTTCAGGACAAGCGAGAAGAGGATAATGACCACGCCATAATTGGGGATGAACTTATAAAGCAGCTTGAGGAACCAGGCAAAGATGTCAACCAGCCAGCGTAACCATTTGGCTCCGCGTTCAGCTACGTTTTCCAGACCTGCGCCGTGTGTTTTAAGCAGGTTATAATCGGCAGGTCCGAAAAACAGGAGGAAATCCTCGTCCCAATCGATGGAAGCTTTATCACGCTTGACCGAGAGCGTGAAGGCGGGGCTGTTGCCCGAAGTGTCGGCTTGGACAGAATTTGTTAGCACAGGTTCCAAATCCCTGCAGGCGATGGTAAAATACTTGGTCCGGGCTGCCGCCCAATCCACCTTGCCGTTTTGGGTAAATGTGTCTTTGTTCAGCTTGGCAAGGTCCTTTCTGACCAGTTGGTTGTCGACCTGAGCGTAGAATTTGTAATCCTGACCTTTGGCTTTGAGGTAATCTTCCGTGTCGTTAATGCCGCTGTCAAAGCCCAGGCTATAGCCCATGAGGGAATAGACGCTGTGCAATTTGAGATTGAGCTTAACGCCGTAAGCACCATCCAGGATGAACGTTTTCTCAATTATCCTGTCTGGTTCGGGGGTGAAGGAAAAGCGGACTCCGGGTTTGCCGTTTTCCGTGATTAAAGTGTAATCGAAGGGCAGGTTTTTCAGGTCGGTAGTGTTGCTATCGTTGATTAAAACCGTGTTGGCGACTTCTTTACCGGTGGGTATGAGCTGGACTGTCTGCTTGTTTGCCAGACTGAATTTCTTTAGGAATGCCTGCCTGATGACACCACCTCTGTTGCTGAAGACGAGCTTGAGGGAGTCATTTTCCAGAATGATATTGTCATTAATGGCGGCGGTTTTCATGTCGGGTTCCACGAAAGCCGGCGGAGTCTGGATTAAGGTTGGCTGGGCTGTCGGTTTGGCTGGGATGGAATCAGAAACTTGTGTATTTTCCTGCTTTGGGTTGGAAGCAGGGGCGGGTTTGGTCTTTTTCCAGATGAATTGTTCACTCAAGAAGAAAATGGCGAAAATGACGATGATTCCAATAATTGTGCGTTTGTCCATACTTTGCCTCCTAAGGCAAGGGGTCGTATCCGCCCTTGTGGAAAGGGTTGCAACGCAGGATACGGGTGAAGGTCAGCCACAAGGCTTTGAAGAAGGGGTAGGTGCTGAATGCCTGATATCCATATTGGCTGCAGGATGGGGTAAACCTGCAAACCCTTGGCAAGGCGGGTGAGAGCACCTTCTGGTAAAAAACTATCAGCATGAGAAAAAGCCGGTTGGGTAAAAACTTCGCTTTCATTGCTGTTCCAGTCTGCTCAACTGCGAGACCAGCCCGGTCAGTTCATTGCTCAGCTTTGTCCAATCCAGTTCACAAGCACCCTTTCGGGCTATCAGGTTAATCTTAATCCCTTCGGTCAGCAGATTGGAATTGGTCGTGAACCAGGCTTTAATTCTGCGCTTGAGCAGGTTTCTTTGCACTGCCGCCCCTGTTTTACCGGAGATGGTGATTCCATAGGCAAAACATCCTTCCTGTTCCGGCAGGACAGGCACAAAAAAATGTGGCACCCGGCAGGATCGGGTTGCTTTGAGAAATGACTGGAATTCCGCATGATTAACAATGCGGCGAAGCATGATCCCTTATACGCAGAGGTTTTTTCTGCCCTTGGCTCTCCGGCGGGCAAGCACCTTGCGTCCGTTGGCGCTGCTCATCCTGGAGCGGAAACCGTGCACGCTTTTGCGTCTGCGGTTGTGCGGTTGAAAAGTCCGTTTCATTCTATTCTCCTATCTTAGTGTGAGTTATACAATATTTTTCTTACGAATTACCATAATTTTGGATAGGCTGTTAATGTCAAGCCTATAATCATCAAGACAATCACTTATGACCGGAGGGATCAGCGAGGGGTCTTCGTGGGGTTAGCCCTCGATAACCCCTCGCAGCATCTATGGGTGAGGTGATATTCAGACAAAGCGGACGAATGGACAAAGCAGTGGCGTATCATATTGCGGGATATGATTATGCAAATGATTAAAGGGTAACGATGGAGATTCATTTATTGTAAAAGACCATTCAGTTTGATGTATCAGAAGTAAAATCACCTGAAAGAAATCACTTGCCTTTTAAGCCCTTTGTAAAATTTTGTATTGTTCTGTTTGAAATGGAGTTATAATTTAGCATGAACAAAGATTTCGTCAAGGTTATTACCCTTACCCTGCTGGTGATTTTTTTCATCGGGTTTATCGCTTTCCTGGTGCCGGGTTGCGAAGGCAAATATGTCAGGATTAAGCCGCTCAAGTGGTTTGGCTGGCTGTTCAACAAACCGGATACGACTATTGTCGTGGTGGATGAAGCTGCCCTGCAACAGGCTGCCATGTATAAAAATGCCACCGCTCCATTGCAGTCCTTCCTGACCAGACTGGAAAATGCCAAAAACGGTTCCGGGCAAATCCGCATCGCTTATTTCGGCGATTCCATCATCGAAGGCGACCTCATCACCCAGCAGTTAAGAACCAACCTGCAAAGCAGTTACGGTGGCAATGGCATCGGCTTTGTGCCCATCACTTCCATCGTTGCCAATTTCCGTAAAACTATCAGGCATACCTTTGCCAAAAACTGGGAGAGTATGTCCTTTATGACTCCCTTCAAAGCAGACTATCCCCTTGGCATCGGCGGATTTGTCTTTGTCCCGCGCAATTGGTACACCGTCCAGAAAGCATTGGAAGTGAAAGCGGATTCCCTGGCTGATTCCACTGCAACCTTCATGGCAGATACGACCAAGACAGTCGCACAGCGGTTTTATGTTACCACCAACCCCTGGGTCAAATATCAGGCAGTCAATGTGAATGGCGGGGCTAGGCAGTTTGACCGTATCCGCCTGTTCTACAGCCATTCCCAGCCGGGTGGGTCGATATCCGTCAGCCGGGATGACCAGCCAGCCCAAAGCCAGACACTCAGCTCCGGAACGGGTCTGCAGACCTTGGATTTGAGTGCTGGGCGTCCCCTCAAAAGCTTCGGCTTTACAGCTCCTTTTTCCAATCCTGCTCACTTTTACGGGATGAGCTTTGACCAGCCAGCAGGCGTCTATGTGGATAATTTCTCTATCAGGGGTTACTCGGGGATGTTCTTTCAAAGAATCCCCAAGCCTTTGCTGGAGCAGTTTCAGAGTCAGATGCAGTATGACCTGATTATCCTGCAATATGGCGAAAACGTCTCCAATCCCAAGTTCCGCAATTACGATTTTTACCGGCGCGGCATGATAAAGACTATCCGTTACCTGCAAAGCGCCTTTCCCAACGTGCCCATCCTCTTGGTTAGTGCGCATGACCGCAGTATCAAAACGCCATCCGGCTATGTCAC
>DAHVPA010000370.1 GCA_027318525.1 Candidatus Cloacimonadota bacterium
CCCGGATTTTCTTTACTGGAAGTGGTGGCAGCCTGCCCTGTCATCTACGGCAGACTCAATAAGAAAGGCTCACCCGCCGACATGATGAAGAACATGCGCGACAACTCCATCCCTCTTGCAGCTTATGAGAAATTGCCCAAGGAACAGACCGCCGGCAAAATCGTGCGCGGAATCCTTAAGAAAGAAGTAAGGGCAGAGTTCACAGATGAATATGCCAAGCTAAGAGTTCGTGCCACGGGAGGTAAAGATGCTTAAATCCGCAGAAATACGGCTTTCCGGCAGTGGCGGACAGGGTCTCATCCTGGCAGGCATCATCCTTGCCAATGCGGCAGTTTATGAAAAACGGCGCGTCACCCAGACCCAGAGCTATGGTCCAGAGTCACGCGGAGGATATTCCAGAGCCGACGTTATCATCAGCGACAAGGAAATCTTCTTCCCTGAAGCCACCCAGTTCGATATCCTGATGGCGCTCACGCAGGAAGCCTGTGACAAATATATCTACGACATCAAGGAAAAAGGCACTCTGATTGTTGATACCACCTTTGTGAAGAATATCTCTGTCATGTCTGAGAATACCTTTGAAGTGCCATTCACCGAATTGGTCACAGAAAAGCTGGGAAGTCCCATCACGACGAATATCTGCTCCCTCGCCTTCTTGGTCAAAGCCACCGGCATTGTGAAAGAGGAATCGCTGGAAAAGGCAATCAAGGACTCCGTCAAAGCTGCCTTTGTGGACCTCAACATGAAAGCCATGAAGCTGGGTTTTGAGCTGGCAGCCAACTACAGGAAGTAAGATGATTAAGCATATCTCGCATATCGGAATCGCAGTAAAGGACCTGGACGCCGGGATTGCGCTCTATGAGAAACTCGGCTTAAAGTTGGAAAGCATTGAGGAAGTGCCCTCCCAAAAGGTGAAGGTTGCCTTCTTCCCGTGCGGTGACACCAGGATAGAACTCCTTGCACCCACTGCTAAAGACAGCCCTGTCGCCAAATACATCGAAACCAAAGGTGAAGGCGTTCAGCATATAGCCTTTGCCGTGGATGATTTACCTGCCGAACTGCAGAAAGCGGAAAGCAGCGAAATCAGGCTAATAGACAAGGAACCCCGTCCCGGAGCTCACGGCGCAGACATTGCCTTCTTGCATCCCAAGTCCACCCTGGGTGTGCTCATTGAATTCTGCAAAGAAAAACACTAACGTAAGTTATCTGTAAATAATAAGGCTGCCCGTTTATCAGGCAGCCTTTTTTTATTATCTGTTTGATATAGACTTTATATCAATCCATCGCGTTTAAGCAGGGCATCGGGGTCAGGCTGACGTCCACGGAAAGCGGTAAACAGGTCCATGGGGTGGA
>DAHVPA010000371.1 GCA_027318525.1 Candidatus Cloacimonadota bacterium
GGATTCTGCACTCCCGGTTTTGTCATGTCCATGCTGGGGCTTTTCCTGAATAATGTCAATCCATCTTCGGAGGACATACTGGCTGCCCTGGAGGGCAACCTCTGCCGTTGCACCGGTTATGACAGCATCTTCAAAGCTGCCCTGCTGCTCAAGAAGCGGCTGGATACCAAGCAGGAACTGCTTCCTGCCGCACTGCGCAAGGTGGAAAAGCTGATGGGCAAGCCTGAGCCGGTGCAATTCAAAGAAAAGGACAACCGGGAAGGCTATGCGACCTTGCAGTGCTTCCTGCCAGCTTCCCTAAACGAGCTTTGGAAAACAGTGAACACCCTCAGCAAAGAGGGGAATTATAAATTCCTGGCTGGCGGCACCGACCTCATGGTGCTTGCCAATATCCAGCACATCCGCCCCCAAAGCTTAATTGAACTGGGCGGCATCTCTGAACTGGACGGCATCAGCCTGCTCAGGGACAACCTGAGCATCGGTGCCAATGTAACCTTGACCCAATTGCAGAATGATAAACACGTGCAAAAGCACTATCCGTTACTGGTAAAAGCCATTGAGCAGATGGCAAGTACCCAGATCCGCAATTCCGCCACCCTGGCTGGAAATATCGCCAATGCCTCTCCTGTGGCGGATGGAGCTACCACTCTCCTGGCTCTGAACGCATCAGTTGTTTTGGCTTCGGCAAAAAATGACAGGATTGTCAGACTGGCTGAATTTTACCATGCCTACAAACAAACCGAGCTCAAGCAGGATGAGATCATCAAGGCTGTCCTGCTGCCGCTTCCGGACAAGACTGAGCAGTTCTGCAGCTTTGTCAAATCCGCCAAGCGCCAGGCGGTGGATATCTCCGGAGTGGTTTCCGCCCTGGTTCTGCAACACAAGAATGATAAGATAATCTCTGCCGCGCTCAGTTTCGGAGGTGTGGCAGCTTATCCGGCACTCGCAGTCAAGACATCGTCCTTCCTCAAAGGCAAGAAACTAAGTCCGGAACTCATCGAACAAGCAGCAGACCTTGCACAGAAAGAGTTTAAACCCATTAGTGATATCAGGGGCTCGCAGCAATACCGCAGCCAGCTGATTAAGAACCACGTAATCAAACACCTGAAAGATTTTATGGAATCAGTGCATTCAGCCGGGAGGAGGTCATGATGAAGAAGCTTCCCTGGCACATCAACGGACCGCTCCACGTCAAGGGAGCCAGCATCTTTATCGGTGAGGACACCAAACCGGAAGGAATGCTCTATGCGCGCTTCCTGTTTTCGCCTGTGGCGCATGCCTCCATAAAGAAGCTCGATTCGTCTAAAGCCCTGGCATATAAGGATG
>DAHVPA010000372.1 GCA_027318525.1 Candidatus Cloacimonadota bacterium
CTCAGACCAGGGAATTGCCTGTCTATCAGACCTACAACTGGTCGCACCCCAAAAAGGATAAGATTGCCGTCATCTATGCCCAGGGCAATATCGTCATGGGCAAAGGTCCTGCCGGTAAACAGATAGCTCATCAGACCACGGTTGACATCATCCGCAAAGTGCGCAGGAATCCTGAGTATAAAGGAATAGTCCTGCGCATTGACAGCGGTGGCGGCAGTGCCCAAGCCAGTGACATCATCTGGAAGGAAATCGAGCTTGCCAGGACTGAAAACAAGAAACCCGTCGTGGTCTCCATGGCTGGTGTGGCAGGCAGCGGCGGCTATTACATCGCCTGCAATTCCGATTATATCTTTGCCGACCCCGCCACTCTGACAGGCAGCATCGGTGTCCTGGGCATCACCTTTAACACAGAAAAGCTCTGGCAAAAGCTGCACATCAACTGGGGCACGGTCAAGAAAGGCGCTCACAGCGATTTTGGCAGCATGAACCGCAAATGGACCGAAGATGAAAAAGCTATCTTCACAGAACTGATTGGCAAAAGCTATCACGATTTCGTTAGCAAAGTCGCCGCCGGCAGGAACATGGATTATGCGGCAGTGGACAGTATTGCCCAGGGCAAAGTCTGGACCGGTGCGCAGGGTAAAGACCTGGGTCTCGTGGATGAGCTTGGCGGTCTGCGTGAAGCCGTCGCCAAAGTCAAACAGCTTGCCGGCATCAAGCATGACGTGGTGCTGGTCGATGCCAGCCGCAGCGATAAATTTGCCCTCAGTCTGGAAATGGAACCCCTCATGTCTGCTTTGCCTTTTGCTAATGCTGTTTCCGACCTGGACGAAATGCTTTCCGTCTATGATGAATGGCTGCAATATAGAAGCGAAAAGACGCTCTATGCCAGCCCCTTTGACCTGGATGGCATTGCCAATCCCTAATCTATAAACCTAACTCACCCTCCATAACTAAAACACAGACAGGCAGGAGAAATCATTCTCCCGCCTGTTCTTTATATTACCTGACCGGCTCAGGCTGGCATCCGGATTCGACGATTCATCCTGATCTGGGCTTTCGCATTCTCTGCATAGAAGCTAAAGCATACCTAATATATACCAAAAGGTAATCAAAAGTATATCAAATGTATTCTTAAATACATTTGATATATATTTAGTATCCTTTTGATCTGCTTTTGAGATACATTTGGTATTGAGAATGACCTGATAAAGAAGGGCAGGAGTTATGAAGTGAAAAAAGTTGGTAGGTAACCCTTTAAAGTATCCATGTTTGAAATTGGCAAGGAAATCTTTTCTATAAGAGTCGCAGAAGATAG
>DAHVPA010000373.1 GCA_027318525.1 Candidatus Cloacimonadota bacterium
TCCGGAGTTTGCCCCACAGGAGTACCCATCAAAGTAATGTTATCCATTATGTAAACATCATAAGGTGAATACCAGACCTGCTTGCCGCTGAATTGACCTTTGATCCACAAAGGGCTGTTAACCATGAAAGTGCCGGATTGCGTACTGCCCGTTGGACCGGCTGTCCAGATTGTATCCCGTCTGGTCACGCGGTTTCGCAAAAGGTAGTTTCCGCCGGGAGGCGGGTATATGCTCCAGACAGCAAACGTATCTATCTCGGTATCTACAATCGCACCTACCATAGATGTATAGCTGCTGCCATTTACCGTTACCATCATTATTCTGTTGGAATCCGGGAATACAGGACCAACATACTGGGCATACATGGGAATCATAGTTCCGGTGAGTGGTGCCTGTGGTATGTTTTCCCAGTATCCTTTGCGGAAAACTGATGAATATGTAGGTGTTCCACCCAGGGTATGAACCTGTCCTGATGATATGACCGGACCGTAAAAAGTAGCCCAGCCGTCATTGGGACCTCCCCCCGTTTGCCATACATTTATATCGCTGTTGGCACGTACAGTTCCTTCAATTACATCAGTACCGTAGTAGTAAGTTGGCGTGTCATTGGTCGTCTTGTCGTTTTCTATAAAACTGCCGTAAGTATTGGGAGCGTTGCTTTCCAGCTTTCCATGCTCCACAGAAAAATCCTGATACATATAGCAGCTCTGGTACTGCCCCTCAGAATAATCCGTAATTGGTAATCTGTCACTGCCCTGCATGTTGGCTGCCTGCTGAAAGGTCAAACCATTATCCAATGAGACAAAGCGTTTGATATAACCGCCCGCAGAGCAGGTGATGATTATCGTCTGTCCGTTTATGTACAAGGTGGGGTAGCCATCGAAGTTATCTTCCCAGATAAAGGTGGTTGGGAAAGTTTGACCGCCGTCATATGAACGTTTAAAAACGAGCATCTTACTGGTACCGATATTTTGTGCTAAATCAGGATAAGTGCCTGTGTAATCGATGTAACAGAACATCAGGGTATCGCCATTGGCATAAACTGCCTGCCTGCCTGCAAACTGATTATAGTTTCCAGTACCGGGAACGGGAACCGCAGGTCCGATTTCCGCTGCTAATATTGCTATCAGCAGCAATATCATGATTGTTAAAAGTAGATGCCTGCCCATAAATGCCTCCCTTTTCTAAAAAAGCAGATTACCAGTCTAAGTCTGCCATGTTGAGTGATAGCTTGCGGCAAGGTTCAGACCCCTTTGTTTGAATGCCTGCCCGGCTATCCTTCCTTGCTTTGGATTCACTGCTGCATTATCTTCGCTAT
>DAHVPA010000374.1 GCA_027318525.1 Candidatus Cloacimonadota bacterium
ATCCGCCGCACTATCCAAATCCTGTCCAGAAGAAGGAAAAACAATCCTGTCCTGATTGGGGACCCGGGTGTGGGCAAAACCGCTATCGTGGAGGGTCTGGCACGCAGGGTCGTGGCTCAGGACGTGCCGGAAAACCTCAAGACCAAGGAAATTGTGGAGCTGGATATGGCGGCTCTGCTGGCAGGAGCCAAGTTCAGGGGCGAGTTTGAGGAGCGCCTGAAAGCGGTGCTGCAGGAAGTCGAGAAATCCGAGGGGCAGATAATCCTGTTTATAGACGAACTGCATACCGTCGTGGGTGCCGGGGCTGCCGAAGGGGCAGTGGACGCTTCCAATATGCTCAAGCCTGCTCTGGCAAGAGGCAGTCTGCACTGTATCGGAGCGACCACTCTGGATGAATACCGCAAATATATAGAAAAAGATCCCGCTCTGGAACGGCGCTTCCAGCCTATCTTGGTGACGGAACCGAGTGTGGAGGAGACTATCTCCATCCTGCGCGGCATCCGTGACAAATATGAAGTGCATCACGGCGTGCAGATCACCGATAATGCTTTGGTGGCTGCGGCTGTGATGTCCAACCGTTATATTGCAGACAGGTTTTTGCCTGACAAGGCGATAGACCTGATTGATGAAGCCTGTGCGCAACTGCGCATGGAGATTGACTCCCTGCCGGTGGAACTGGATGAAGTGGAGCGCAAGCTGCGCCAGCTCGAGATAGAGAAGCTTTCCCTGGAAAAGGAAAAGGACGAGCAGTCTGCTCAGCGTCTGGAGAAAATCACTGCCGAAATGGCTGAACTATCCGAACAGCAGAAAGCCTTGAGGGCACGCTGGGAGAATGAAAAGAATGCTCTGCAGGAAATCCGTCTGCTCAAGGAAGAGATAGATAACCTCAAAGCGGAAGCAGAAAAATCAGAACGACTGGGTGAGTATGAAAAGGTGGCAAAGCTGCGTTATGGCACCCTGGTCGAGAAGGAAAAGCAGCTCACTACCCTGAAAGGCAAGCTGCAGGCTGATTCCGGAACTGAACAGCTTTTGAAAGAACAGGTGGATGAGGAAATGGTGGCGGAAGTGGTCTCCAAATGGACCAAGATTCCCGTCAGCAAGCTGATTCAGAGCGAGATGCAGAAACTGGTGCACCTGGAAGATATCCTGGGTAAACAGGTGATAGGTCAGGAAGAAGGCATAGAAGCAGTCTCCAATGCCATCCGCAGATCACGCTCGGGACTCAGCGATACGTACCGTCCCATCGGTTCCTTTATGTTCTTAGGTCCCACCGGCGTGGGCAAAACTGAGCTGG
>DAHVPA010000375.1 GCA_027318525.1 Candidatus Cloacimonadota bacterium
GACACCTGCTGGATAACCGGCACTAAGAGCAGTCAGGAGACATTCCGGCATGAGAATCGACCTGCTGCTGAACAAGCTATGTCTGACCAAGACCCGCTCCATCGCCAAGCATGCCTGCGACAAGAATCTGGTCCGCATCAACGGCAAAACTGCCAAAGCCAGCAGCGAAGTCAAGGCAGGCGACCTCATCGGTTTTGACCTCTACGGCTTTATCCATGAGATTGAACTGCTGGAAATACCGGCAGGCAATGTGGCAAAAAAGGACGCTGCCAGCTTTTACAAAATGCTGAGCAAGACAGCGCTGGAATAACCGGAGACTTTATCAGACTCATCCGCCTGCTCAGTCTTGTCTTTTGCCTCTGCCTGACTGTCAGCGGATTTGCCCTCAACCTGCAGTTGCGCCGTTATGGTGACCTCAAGGTCTGGTCCGAGCCCAAGGACAGCGCTTATGCCAGCCTGGTGGTGCGTAATCTGCACAATCGCATCAGCGAGTTCCAGATGCGGTTGGGAGTTTATCCCGTCAATCTGCTGGAAGTCAAGATTCTGCCCAATCGCCAAGCCTACAAGCAAATCACCGCCGGCAAAGGCAAACTGGTTGAAAACAGCGAAGCCTTCTATTCCCCGCGGGAGCATATCATCTATATGCGCAGTCCGGACCAGCTTTCCGGCAAAGTCTATTCAGACATCCTCATGCATGAATATATCCACTGGTTTCTGGATGAGACCCTGGACAACGTCCCCCTCTGGTTTCACGAGGGTATGGCAATGTATTATTCCGGTCAGTTCAGCTTTGACGCCTATTACAATTTCACCCGTTACCGCTTTATGGGATACAGGCTTTCGCTCAAAGACATGGCAGAGGCATATCCCGCCGACCGCAGTTATTGGGATATGTTTTATCTCACCTCCGTCTTTGCCGTCAGCTATCTTGATTCACGTAAGCATGAGGACTGGCAGCGCTTTTGGGATTTGGTTGGCTACAACTATAACCGGATGCCGGCAGAGGATGTCAGCCGGGTTGATTTCATCCGCGCCTTCAATGTTTCCTTCCGCCAGTCGCTTTATGCCTTCAGCCGCGAATATGACAAGACGCTGAAGCGCTATAGCTGGCAGTTCCCCCTGGTCGGTTTCAATGCCGTGCTCTTTTCCCTGCTGCCTTTTGCACTGCTTGCTGCCTGGTTCAAAAACCGCCGCCGATTGCAGAATCTGCCGGACGCTTTTCCGGAAGAAGAGGAAACCGAAACTGAACCCAATCCCGACGAACCTGCAGAGAATCCTCCCTCC
>DAHVPA010000376.1 GCA_027318525.1 Candidatus Cloacimonadota bacterium
ATATTTTCGCGGATGGCGGGATTGTCTTTCAATTCCATAAGAATGCTGACCGCTTTGTGAAAATCGCCCAAGGCAAAGAGGGCTCTGGCTTTGATGACATTGCCATTGGCAAAGAGATTCCACTTCTGGTTGGAGCTGGTGATGGCAATCGCTTTTTCCGTATAATACAAGACCCGCTGCCATTCACCCCTTTTCAACTGCAAATCACTCAGATTCAGATATGAGATGGCTTCAAACTGGATGTTCTTGGCTTGCCTTGCCTCAATCAGGACGTCGTTGAAAAGCTGTTCTGCTTCCGTATATCTTTGCAGGTCAAAATATACCACGCCCAAATTGTTCATGGAACGAAACAGGCTTTTCTGGTCCTTGTGCAGCCGGAAAAGCTCAATTGCATTCTTGTATGAACCGATTGCTTCCTCATAACGTTTCAAGGACTGCAGAACAATGGCATGGTCTACGGAAAGGATTGCCCTGAGCAGACCGTCGCTGGATTGGATTAGGTCGGCATACATGGTATCCGACAATTCAAAGTAACCGCATATCCTGGCTAAGAAGGCTTCCTTTTTCCTTAGTTCAAAAGGCAAGCTCTTGACTTTGCTTTTGAGCTGCCTGACAAACTCATACGCCGATAGGAAGAATTCCTTTTTAATCAGGTCATCAACATATTGAATCCAATAGTTAAAGGCTGGTTCGGACTCTCCCAGCTTGTGACAGATATCGCCGGCGATATTGTAAAAACGGGCATTGGCTGAGTGCTCAATCACTGTTTTTATCGTGTCCTGATTGGTGAATTTGGTTTTCTGATGGGTATCAGCCCTGAGGTAACCGGATTCGAAAGCAGCTTTTTTCCTCAGCAAGGCATCCTGAACCAGCACATGCCAATCCTTCCAGACGGATTCGACCAGAGCCAAAGGCATGGCGGTCTGGCTCCAAGACAGGAATTCTGTCAGTTCGTTTTCGGACAGAGGTTGATAATCATGCTGCAATGAGCCCAACAGCAACAACCTGATTTGAAATGGCTTGGCAGACTTGAGTTGCTTTTTGAGCGTAGTTTTATCAGCTTCAGCAGGGATAAGCTCTTCAAGCAGAGCAGATATCTCCTGTGCCAATACAGGTTTGACTTCGCTGTTTTCACCAATCCATAACTGCATGGCATCAGTATTATCCATGATTTCATCAAAGAAGCTGGTCGGATTGAGTTGCTTGTTTCTCCGCAGGAGTATGGAGTGTGACTGCTCTTTGATCCATTCAATGAAATGAGGCTGGTATTTGTTCTTCTC
>DAHVPA010000377.1 GCA_027318525.1 Candidatus Cloacimonadota bacterium
GACGTCAGGGAAACCTTGGTGCTGCTCATTAATCAGGCAAAGGAGCGGTTTTCACCCTATAACATGCTCTATGACCAACTGGTGCATCTGCCTTTCAACCGCCCCATCTATGTGCTCTCCATCGGCACTGCCGCCTATCAGATGAATGAAGCAGTGCTCTATCATGCCACGCAGGAACCTTTTATCAGAATCAAGGAAAGCCTCGTGGTGACTCGCTATGGCGTCGATGTCAAACAGCAGCAGAATACCAGTGTTTTCCATGCCAACCACCTCATTCCGGATGAAAACAGCCTCAAGGCTGCAGATGCTGTGATCAATTTCCTGAGCAAGCTCAATCAGGATGATACCTTGCTGGTCCTGCTTTCCGGGGGAGGGACAGCTCTGCTGGAAAAACCGGCGGAAGGCACGAGTCTCCAGGATTTCAATGCCAGAATCGAACATCTGGTCAAGAACGGCGCCAGTCTGGAAGAGATAGACAACGAACGCAAAAACATGTCCCAAATCAAGGGCGGAAAGCTTCTGCAGCACATCAAATGCAAACATATCTTCATCTACGCCATGTCCGATATCCAGGGCGACATCCCCAAATTTATTGCTTCCAATCCTTTCATGCCTGATGCAGAAAAGGTTGAAGACAAAATGAGCGCTGATAAATTCCACCGTTTTGACAACCTGACCGCAGAAAAATTTACGCCTGTGGACAAGGCGGTTACTTATAAAATTGTCGCCAACAATCACGATTTCTGCGAGGTCATCAGGCAAACGGCAGTGGACACTATTCTTTCGCTCGAACCCGACCTCATCCATGTCATGACGACAGAGCTTTCGGGCGAAGCATCGCGCAACGGAAAGGAAATCGCTGCTCTGGCAAACCTGATTGAAAAGCAGGAAGGCAAAGGCATTGCAGCTTTTGCCACACCCTGTCTGCTCATCTTTGGCGGAGAAACAAACGTCACTTTCAGACATGAGGGAGTAGCCGGCAGAACCACGGAACTTGCCCTGTCGGCAGTGGAAGAGCTTTCCGGGCTGATGAGCTGCGGTCTGCTGGCATATACGACTGATGGCAGAGAGAACTTCTGCGACGCCTGTGGAGCTTATGTTGACAACCTGACCCGGCAGAAGCTGGAGGAGGCAGGAATAGACATCGCAGCTGCTATTCAGTCCAATGACAGCTTCACGGCGCTGCAGGCTGTGGGTGCAGTATTTCCCGCTGAACCATCCGGACTAAGCGTT
>DAHVPA010000378.1 GCA_027318525.1 Candidatus Cloacimonadota bacterium
CAATGCTGATTACCTTAAAGAATGCACGGAGCTGCTCCAGAAACTCACCCCCTGAGCCCTTTATCCTGAATACTTTATAGGATTTCTTCCCACCCGCAAATCATCCGTTTCCCGCTTTCCTCATCCTCTTTCCCTTCCCAATAACCTCTATACCACAACAATACTGCTCCAATATAATATCTGTATGGTATCTGTATCCAAGCATACAGAAAGTATACAGAAACTATACAGAAAGAATACTGGGGTTATTGGGGAGGAAATAAGGAGAAAATGAGGCGAAAAACAGGTTTCGTTTAGACAGAAAACATGATGTAGAAAAGTATCAGAAGGAAGTAAGTCTAGATTCTGTCCAGCAGCCTTAACAAACCGTTCAGGATGGTGATGGGATGAGGTGGGCATCCCGGAATGTAAAGATCGATATGTAACAAACTGTCTGCCCCATTATTGACTTCCGTGTGTCCGGCAAAAATACCGCCGGAAATGGCACAGGCACCCACGGCTATTACCAGTTTGGGAGACGCGATTGCCTCGTAGGTCTTGAGCAGGGCAAGCTCCATATTTTTGGTTACAGGTCCTGTGACGAGGATGCCATCGGCGTGACGGGGTGAGGCTACGAACTGGATGCCGAACCTGCCGAGGTCAAAAACGATGGTGTTGAGCACATTGGTGTCGGCTTCACAAGCTCCGCAACCGCCGGCACTGACCTGACGCAGCTTGAGCGAACGTCCGAACAGGCGCTGCATCTGCTTATCCAGTTCTACCGTCAGGAGCTTTTCCTGCGCAGTTATCAGCAAATCATTGCGCTTTGAGGCTGCCAATTGATAATCCCCGGAAAAAGTTATTTGGTGATTGGGACACGCCGTCACGCAGGCAGAGCAAAAAATGCACTTGCCCAGGTCAAGACTGAGCTTACCATCCGTATTATTAAGTGCGTTGGTAGGGCAGACCTTCTGACACTCTGTGCAATCCTGAGGACAGGCATCGGCACTGATGACGGGAAGTCCGCAAAAAAGCTCCGGCAAGGTTGGTTCGGAAGCGGGATAGGCAATCGTCTTATAACCCTGATGCATCCTGGTGCGGATTATCCTGTGCATGCTGGTTTCCTCATAAGTCGTGTCCGCAGTAGGACAGATTGAAGCTTTTGTTGCAGAGCGGGAAATCCGAAATCTGCTGATTGCGCAGGGCATAAGCCAAACCAAACCAGTTATGGAAAGACGGGTCGGTG
>DAHVPA010000379.1 GCA_027318525.1 Candidatus Cloacimonadota bacterium
AATCTGACGGATATTGCCGGAACCGCCTGGACTGTCCCCTAGCCAGACTTCTTTGCCCAGATCAAGCAGGTATTGGATTATTGCTTCCAAAACTATGGGATGGGTGGTAACAGCGCGTTCGGGAGGAAAATCACCCAACAGGTTTGGTTTTAGCAGGACTGTTTTGGCTGTCTGTAATCTGCCGGGACCGGCTGATGTGATAAAGTCCTCCACTGCAGCCCGGATTTCGGGCAGATAATATGCCTCGACCTTGCGAATGGCAACTTTTGGTTTGTTCATTTATCAAATATGGGGAATTTTCTGCGCTTCAGAGTTTCCAGATTAAATCCCAGGGACATGGAGACCAATGTGGTGGGGACATGGTTGAGCACATCGCGCATCGCACCCATCACCAGTTTTCCGCCTTTGAAATAATAAGTAAAGCCTGCTGTGGCATAAAGCTGGTCAGTATCTTTGATGATACCGCCTCTGTCCACATTGCTCCACCACAAATCCTGTTCACCACCGTCTGATTCATAGAGGGGAAGCCTGTAAGCTCCGGAATAGACTCCCGGAAAGCTCATCACTCCCGCCCTGTAGGTAAAATTGCGGATGCGCTTTTCATAACCGGCTCTGAAGGACAGTCTGTCACTGAATCGGTCGGACATTGTGCTGAATTGCTCCCAATCAACATCTGCGCTGAGCCTGTTGTTGCCAAACTGATAGGCTGCTCCGCCTGTTATCTGCAAGGGCAGTTTAACATCGTATTCGAGATATTTGATGTCCATCCGGCGGGAGGAAGGCAAAGTCAGAGCTGCTCCCAAATGCAGGTTTTCCCTGTTGTAGAGGATTCCGGGCTGGAGTCTGAAAGTGTAAAATACTTTATCTATCCGGTCAAAGGTATTAAAGACAGTAATGTCCTGAAAGCTGTGCAACTGATTCTGCAGATTCAAGCCCAGTTTGATATCTCCCATGCCATAAGCCAGAGTGCCAGTGAACTGATGCAAATAATAGGCTGGGTAACGCAGCACTTCACCATTGCCCTGATTAATTTCCATGCTGAATATGTCATAGACCAATGACTTGGGCATATTATAGCTGATAGCGCCCTGCAAATCTTTATAAATCTTTGTCTGCAGCCCTATCAAACCAAAAGGGACAGGCGAAGTATACATCTGGTCGTTGGATTTATTGATCTCCCGCACAGGCGGTTTGATGGAAAGCTCCATCCAGAATGCAGCTTT
>DAHVPA010000037.1 GCA_027318525.1 Candidatus Cloacimonadota bacterium
CAGAGTGGAGTCATTCTCCAACATAGCAGCATTGTAGTCAGCATAAGCTATACGGACGTTTTCGCTGGGAAGCGTGGTATGTGAAGTGACGTTTTTTGCAAAGACATACACACGTCTCATTCCTGTAAAGGGAGATGGCCCAACCTGCACAGTCGGCCAGATAAACTCATTGTCGGCAGTGCTGTCAGCATTGGAGGGGTAAACAGTAACCGGATTGTTAATTATCACTGCTTCATCACTCAGCAAACCAGGAAAGCCGTTCAGGAAATAATCATACTGAAAGATAAGCTCATAGTTATCATCTGTAGGGTCGGAATTACCATGCCAAGCCAGCAAAGGCTTGCCGATTGTGGGATCGATAGCAAGAGATGGATAGCCCTCATAATAGGTGTTCATATCATCGGTCATGGGAACAACTTCACCATCCTCCTCAATGAAACCATAGAAAATCTTTCGAACACCGGTTGATGTTCTTTTCCCATGAAATACATAATGATAGCCGCCCCTTTGAACATCAGGTTGTTTCCATAACGGGATAGAGCTGTAACCTCCAATCATGTAATCATAATAGGAATTAACCAGACTCGTAGGTAGGATGCTAAAGCTGTAGGAAGAATCTAATCTGACCGGCGTGAAGAGAGTGCTTTCCGTTCGGCTGATAATAGAATGTTCCAAATTCTTGGCTGGCATTAACAAATCTGATGCACATAGCACTGATACGCATAAAATCGTAACAACAATGACAAGCACCCGAAACATAATTCCTCCTGTATAAATTGGGTCAGAATCCTCTCAATGAAAATGAGCCACTACTAACAGAAGACATATAATTACAATATATATTTCAGGATAACGATGTCAATATAAAATTTTATATTTAACCGAAATCTTGAATCTTGGTAAAATCTTAACATTTTTAGGCAGATGTTCCATAGACTAAACAGGCAGTTTTAATCCATCGGTATAACGACTTGATCCTTTTGGTTAATCACACTGTAGGCTTAATCTTTGATAACCGGAACTTCCTTAAATCAGAACTGCACACCTGATCTCAGCCACTCATTTAATCACTGCACCCGGGCGCAGGGATCAGGCAGGTGGATTTACGGTGGACACGGGGTCTGGATTGAGATAGTTGTTAGTAATAGGATGAAAGGGTCTTAGGGCTAAATGCAAATACTATAAAAAACCGGCTGAACAAGTCAGCCGGTTTATGTTATCTGAACGGATGAATTACTTCATCAGCATCATTTTGCGGGTTTCGGATTTGCCATTGGCATTGAGTTTGTAGAAATACAAACCGCTGGCAACGGGAGCTCCGTTATTGTCAGTCCCTTTCCAGACGAGACTGTGATCACCAGCTTTGCTTAAGCCGTTGGAGAGGGTTTTGACCAATTGACCCTTGGTATTGTAAATACTCAGAGAGGCAAAACCGTCTTTAGGCATATTAAAGCTGATAGTTGTTTCAGGATTGAAAGGATTGGGATAATTCTGCTTCAGCATTGTAATGGCGGGAGCTACAGCATTATCCTCATTTGAAGTGGAAAGCGGGAAGGTGATGTTAAGTTCTGTGAATCTTACATAACCACCGTTGTTTTGACCGACAGGACCTTCGATGGCATAAGCGCCCCAGGAAATGTCGTCATAGAACATCAGGGCAAGCTTACCAACTTTCTTGCCATCAGGATTGGTGCTGACATACTTAACTTCATTGGCAGGATACACCCACATCGGTTTCATGTTGGCAAACTGAGGAGTCTCGACCTTATTCAGAGAGAAGGGTTCAGACCAGGTCATACCAAAATCCGGAGAGCAGGAAACCATAATTTCCGGGGTGTCGGAAAAAGCAGCATATTCGGGATAGGCTGCAGCATTGGTATTGTAAAGACGGGCACGGTTGCTTTCCTGCCAGACGGCAGCCATCATTCCCTGAGCATTGGGTTGGGAAATCTTGGTATTGCTGTAATGGAAGAACATTGCATCAGTATGCACGGTCTCATCCCAATAAGGGAAAGGCCACAGCGAACTGCTCAGAGGATAGCCGTTATCAGCATCATTAGGATCATCGGGGTTGGTATAGAATTCATCGACCAAGCCGTCACCATCGTTGTCCCAGGGCAGCCAAACAAGGTTATCAACCGAGTTTCCGGCTACGGGATAGATTTCTCTGAGTGAGAACTGGTGAGTATTTACATCAAAAACCAGGTCTTTCAGGATTTGCATGGTGGGATGCCAATATGTGGAAATCTCGCCATCTTCCATGCCTCTATACAGGTTTGCCCAAATGGCAGGAATCTGAATCTTGCCGTTGTTATTATCTATAACGGCATTGATATGCGCAGAATTGTAGATTTCCCAAAAAACTGAATCATCGGGAACAGAAGTAACATCCAACGGAACTGTGAAGATACCGGAGCCGCTGCCATAATTGTCTTTGGGATTCCAGCTGTTGTATCTGCTTCTGCCTGTGTATCTCTGCCAGGTACCCTGACCGTAATTGTCGCAGACGAAAGCATCGAGGTCGTCTTCATAAAGGTCACCTTCGGGTGACAGAATCGAAGCTGTGTGATATCCGACATAATAAAGACGTCCGTCGTTTCCGGCTGTGAAGCCGAAATTAGGCCTGCGGTGCAGAACAGTATCATGATTCCAGGAATCAAGCATGGGAATTGATGTATAACTCCAGGTAAGTGCAGTGCCCATTTCCAGCATATCACCATTGAAATCTGCATAAGCGATTTTCACATTTTCAGTAGGATAGGTGGTGTGGGTAGTAGAATTTCTGGCTAATACATAAACACGACGCATTCCCGCTGTGGGTGAAGGTCCTATCTGCACGGTAGGCCAGATGAATTCGTTGTCAGTAGTATTCTGGGGTGTCACAGTTGAAGGATTGTTAACCACAACAGTGGGATCGCTGATCAGTCCGGCTGCACCAAACAGGAAAGCATCCCAGGCTAATTGAACTTCATATTCTTCATCCGTGTCAGCATTAACATGCCAGGCATAAATGGGTTTTCCCGATACGGGGTCAATATCCATGGAAGGATAGCCTTCCCAATTCTGGACATTGGTCAGTTCATTCATGTTTTCCACTGTGCCGGTGTTGCTGATGTAGCTATAGAAAACTCTTCTTTGACCAGTTCCGGTGCGTTTACCGTGAAAGGTTAAGAAATATCCGCCATAGGCAGGATCAGGCTCAACACAAATCGGCAGGTCATTATAACCGCCAATCATGTAATCATAATAAGACATTAGCAAGTTAACCGGAGCCACACTAAATGTATAGATACAGGTGTCTGGTCTGGTTATTTGAATTTGCAGAGGCTTTTCAGGAGCATAAGCTTTCACGTTTTTGCTTTGTGGTCCCGGAAGCATGTAATCGGTTGCAAAAATGACGCTTGTAAACACAACAAGCATCAGAATCAGCAATAATCCTTTTCTCATTAGTTCCTCCATTGATATGTTACTTTATCAGGTTTATCAATATTTCATTTTGATGGAAATACGGTGCGCGCTGTTTAAAAAGCTTTCAGACAACTTGCCCATATCGGTGTAGGCATAATCGACGTTAAAAACAGCCAGACGGGTTGGAATCTGCACTCCAAAGCCAGCACTCAGACCGTTGGTGTCATAATTTAGCTGATATCCGCAACGCAGAAAAAGATTGCCCATCTTATACTCAGTTCCCACATTCCAGGTTTCTAGCCTGTCTATGCAGTTATCCAATTGCGCTGCGGCAATCAGATATGAGTTTTCATTGCGCAGAATATCGCCGCTGATACCTAATGAGAAATTCATAGGTATCTTATTCTCGAGCTCTTCGCCATCTTCATCGACAACTCCATCACCGTCATTGTCCAGCAAGTCAAACGGATCTTCATTGAAGCTGTCATCGTCATCATCATCAACTTTGAATCTGACATCGGGACCAAAATTACGGAGAGCCATTCCAATTTTCATGTTTTTCCAACCCGTGTTATACATCGAACCCAGGTCAATGGAAAAGCTGTTAATGTTGTAGATATACAGGTTTTCACGGAGATACTTGCCAGTTATACCAAAGGAAAACTTATCGGTAAAAGCTCCGGCATATGTTAATCCTAAAGCCATATCACTATTGGTGAAGGTCTCACCAGTGGGACCAAATTCATCTTCTGTGGTTATATCCATCTGGTCCATGTGCAGTACAGATGCAGATACTGCCCAAGTTGAAACACCGTTGGTGTAGGAAGCAGCAGCATATTCATGCATCACTCCCGCTATCCAATTGGTATGTGAGAAAAGAGCTTGCTGTTTGAGAGCAGGAGCCAAGCCAGCCGGATTCCACCAAACTGATGAGATATCGTCTGAAACTGCAGTATAAGCCTCTCCCATTCCTATAGCTCTGGCATCTACACCAATCTTTAGAAACTGCAGTGCGGCAGTTCCTGTCTTTCCAAATGGCTTTGCATTTATACTAATTGTAATCAGAATTGCCAAGATTATCAAAGTAGCTTTTTTCACTGTTCCTCCCTATTTGATAATGACAAACTTGCCGACTTTTACTTCGTCATTAGCTTTGTTTTCCACTGAGAAGAAATAAACGCCACTGGCAATAATCTGATTGTATTTGGAGAGTAAATCCCAAGCATGGATTCCGCTGGCTGTCAGACCCAATGTAGTCGCTTTGCTGACATTAATAATGTCTTCCTGATAAGCACCATTGTGGTCAATTTCGTCCACCAGGTCTCCGGCTAAAGTATAGATTCTGATTTTACAGCGCTCAGGTAAATTGACAAACCACAGTCTTTTGCTCTTGTCACCTTTCTTATCGTTTTCCCTGCGTCCGTCAAATTTACTGCTGCCTATATAAGGATTGGGTATCACATAGATGTTATTCATCTTGGGTTTGGCTAGTGCTCCAGGGAAAAATACTTTCATATTTGCATCAGCATCACGCCCAGTTTCTAAATAGTCCAGATTATTCGAAGGAATACCGCGGTCAAAGGCAGTGACTGCAACATAGTATTCGACGCCTTTTCTGGGATTGCTGATGGATGATTTATAGTAACGGCGTGCTAATCTTGCTTCTTTGAGTTCACGCAGCTTATCACTGTCTGATATCGCCACCTGCCCACCATGACCATATAGAGGAATCAGCTTGTCATCAACCAAGGCAGCAAAAATCGCATCAGGGACGTCGTTACGTTTAAACAACATGGCTTGCTGAAGCCTTTCTTCCGCTGTGGGGTCATCTGGGTTGACCGCAAGATCATCTGCCAAATCCTGTAATGCCTGAGTCCATTCCACATTTGGATCATACAAGGGCATACCGTAAAAGTCATCAGTCGGACTAACTGGAACAAGCTTATAATATTCATTATATCTATAGAATTTAGTTCTATAGCTGGCTACATTCATTGAATCGTTCGGATTATCCAAATATATGTTCTTGTTGGGAAGTCCTTTATCAATACCGGTATAGCCGCCGTAATCCTTATAGAAACTCGTCCCATAGTTAGTCTGATAATCAGCCATATCTACAGGTGAATCTACTTTATCCCATCTTTCGATGAATTCCCAGTCTTCTTGAGAACCGCTGCCTGACCTACCCCAAGTTGTATAACCCTGAAAGTCATGTCTCAATCTGTAGCCGGTAAAGGGGTTTATCTTGCCATTCAGATTAATCGGTCCTGCTGCCGGCAGAAACTCCTCAGGATAAGCAGAAAGGGGTGGATTGGTAAAGTTATAATTGGGATCGCTGTCAAGACCAGGTATATAGGCTGGATTACTCGGATTTTGCCATCCGATAACGGCAGTGCTGACTGTCTTAACGTCATAGGAAAATTCTGACCTGTTGTCCCAATACAAATCAATTCTATCACCATCATTGACAAGCTCAGCAAAAAGCTTGGGAATTTCGGGTGGTTCAGGTGGGTTATAATGGGGGAAGGTATCTGGTAAAACCACTGTGGTCAACGTTTGAGCAGTCCCATAAATCTCTTTGGCCCAGCCTGCTGAACGTTTCAAATCTTCCAGATTATCGCCCGGGAATACGGCAATGACTATTTTCATAGTCCTGCCTGGAGCAAGATTCCATTTTTTGGTTACATCCTGATAATCAGTAGTTCCGGGTTGCGCTCCATAAAAGGCGAATAAATAACGAGTATCATTAGCTGTTGGCTGGATATATTCAGGCTGGTCTCCACTGGGACCACCTCGCAAAATCTGATACTTGGTAGATGAACCAGGATTGGGATTCCTTCCAGTTAACAGCCAATACTTTTCATTGGAAGTATTCTTTGAACCAAGACTCAGAGATTGAGGGGAAAAGTCATCCGGACCATCTCCCACTTTCCAATACCAGCAACTGAATTGTAATAATTCCGGGTCAGGAGAACAGACACGGGACCCAACCAAACCGGGAGTCAAACCTCCATCCAGATCATCGTCACGAGTATAGGCAAACTCATAGCCGGTACCCATTACATATCCTGATAAATCGTCGGATGCTTTCTCCGAACCGTAGCTTTGGGGACCCACATCAGAATCCATATATATACCCATGGCGCAATCAAATAGTGTATCCTGTTGTGCCAAGTTATTGCTCAGATTCATATTGGTAATGTCAAATTCAACATAAACCAGGTTCTTTATATATTCATAACTCCATTGATACGACATCTGTCTGACCCTTATTTTCAGAGGGACATGCCGGTTGGATGACCTGGAAGAGCCCCAATCCCTTTCACCGGGTGTATTAAAGGGACTATAATCATAATAAAACGAAATGAAGTCTTGTTCTGATACAGGAGCTCCATCTTCATCTTTCTGACTGTCTCCATCATCATCCTGCGGGTCGCTGAAATTATAATTGCTGTTAGATCTGTCAGAAAGCTCCATAAATCCAAGCGGGAACCAAATCTCATAATTGTTTGGATCACTCACCGTAGCAAAGTTATTGGTGTCTGCAATGTATTGTCCGCCAAATTGAGCAAAGTTTTCTGGCAATTCAGAAGCTACACGCAAAGGAAACGTATAACCGACAAAATCTTCATCAATGATACCGTCGCCATCATCATCGACACCTCTTTTTTGATACCGGGTCGATGCCGAAGCAATCATATCAACTGTATTGTAGGCATTATACTGGTCTTGGATGGAGGCAACTCCGCTTTCCAAAGGATTATAAGCCGGAAGGAATTCGTAAAGGTCTTTATCTCCATCAAATCCGACTGTTACCAGCGTATCCACTACCGGCTTCATGGTAGGCAACCATCCGGGATCGCCTTCTGCAATCACCTGACTGCTATCAGCAGAAGGAACTTGCGCCAGCCAAAAAAGTCTTCTGCCGGCTGTGTTTCTTCTATATTTCTTTGCTCCAAACCACAAGGACCCTTGGTATAGATAGTCTATGCCGCTTCCACCGGGATATTCCAATGAAGGCCATTGGGGAATCGCATCGTCTCCTGAACCGAAAAATCCATAGTTACTCACACGCAGCCAAATATTGCCCACGTTGTGGTACTTGGAAAGATCGAATTTCTTTCCGGGCGTATTTTTATCCACCATATTGGCATAGATTGCCGAAAAACTCAAAACGAATATGATCAGGCAGATAGTTAGTTTCTTCAAATTCATGTATAGCTCCACGTTAATTTGAAAGCGTGAATTCTATGGGTATTATTACCCTTGTGTCTATAGCTTTCCCACCATTCTTACCGGGCTGGAATTTCCATTTTCTTACCGCATTAACGGCTGCTTCGTCCAAACCGCCGGGACCTCCCAACAAGGATTTTATCACACTGATATTACCTGTAGTTCCGTCTTTATAGACATCAACTTCCAGATATACCAGTCCTTCAATGCCGGAATTTCGTGCAAAAGCCGGATAATCAGGCATCACGGCATTGACAGGTTCCGGTGGATCTTCGTAAATCTCATAATCGAAAGGCTTTTCACTATCGCCAGAGGAACCGGTTTGAGAGGTTTTAAATATATCCCCGCCCAGCATTTCCAGCAATTGTTCCACAGCATTGGGGTCTGAGGCGTCATCAGCAGCAAGCTCGTCGCTAATGACGAGATCTACCACCGGTTTAACAATGTCTTCAGGCGGTTTGATCTTTTCTCTTTCTTCCGGAGGTATGTCCACTGTGACAATTTCTTTACTGGTAACAGTCTGTTTTTTAATGTCCACCCTGGGTGTAACCATCAAACCAAACAGCAAAATCAGCAATGCCAGCGTAAAAGCTCTGTCAAATTTGGAGTTGGCTACATCTTTCCAATCATAATATCTTGCTTCCATAGCTCCTCCTTACTCAGTGTTTTTCTGAGCCTCAAATGTTACTTTCAACGCTCCAATGTCCTGGAGTTGTCTCATCACGTCGGACATGATGCCATATTTGGAATCCCTGTCAGTCCTGAAGCAGACAATCATATTGGCATCGTTGTTCAGTTTTCTTTGCATTACGCCGGCTACTTTCATGTTTTCGATGTCGTCAATGGTATATGGGACGTCATCTATGAGCACGGTTTCGTCAGGTTTCACATAAATGGTTGCAGTATGGTTTCTCGGAATCTTTTGTATTGTTTCAACCAAAGGCCATCTGTTTCTTTCCACCCAAAAAGCCTTTTCCTGCACAAACACTGTTGTAACCATAAAGAACAGCAAGAGCAGAAAGGCAATATCAGATTGTGAAGCCTGCGGAATAACCTTGGGTCGTTTTTTTATCATTATCTTTGACATACATCTTCTCCCATCATCAATTTGTCGATAACGAGATTTTTTCAGCTCCTGATACTTTCAGCCTGTCAAGAACCTTGATCATATCGTTGTATTTTGCTTCACGGTCAGTTTTCAACGTAAAAATCATCTTGGGATTTTCTGCCAGTATCTTTTTTACTCTGGCATCAATCAGAGCTTCATTGAATTGACCGAGATTTTCTTCATTCAGCATGATTTCACCCGTGTTGCCTATGAATATGCGGGTCATATCCTTCTGGCTAAGTTTGACTTGCGTAGCTCCTTCTTTGGCAGCCGGTGGCAATACCATCGACAAACCTTCTTTGACGTCAAACTTGGTGGTTGCCATGAAGAAAATAATCAGCAGAAATGCGATATCCGCTGTTGAAGCAGTCGGAATATCAGCTCCGCCCTTCTTCTTACGAGAGATTACCACGCTCCCTCCTTATTTGGCTTCAACTAATGCTTCTGTCACCTTTTCAGAGGCTCTCTGCATGTCAATAACTAGACCATCAACCATGGTTACGAAAATGTTATTAAAGAACTGAGTAGGTATAGCTATAATCAGACCCCATTTGGTGGTGATCAAAGCTATTTTGATACCGCTTGCCACGATTGTGGCATCCACAGCTCTGGCAGCCGCAATGGCGTCAAACGCTGCAATCATGCCATCAACTGTTCCAAGGAATCCCAACATAGGAGCCAATGTAATACCGGCGCTCATTTCAGTGAAGCCCTTTTCCAGATAAGACATTTCTATCATGGCAGCATTTTCAACTGCTTTTTCGAATGCTTCCACACCCTGGTCAGCTTTCAAAAGCCCCGCATAAATAATTGCTGCAGCAGGTCCTCTTGTCTTGGAAGCAATTTCAATCGCTTCTTTGAATTTCTTCTGCTTAACCAAAGGAACTATCTTTTCTAAGAAAGAATTTAACTTGATTTTCCCGTAAAGCAAGGCTATAAATTTCCAGATGATATAGGCAAGAGCATACAAAGCAACGAACAGAATGGGCCACATAAAGAAGCCGCCGTTCTTAAACTCTTTAACCATACCGCTGCCGAAAATTACGGTTGCTATGTTTTCCAGGACGCTTCCCTGTGCAGGAGCTGCTTCTGTAGTCTGAGCAAATGCCGCTGTGACAAATACCAGGTTAATAACCATCATCATCAGGATCGCGAAGATGAAAGTCCTTTTCATTATGTTAATCCTCCTTGGAATATTTTAGAAGTTAAAGCTGACACCCAGGGTGACAGCACGGAAATTATTTATATTGCCGGGATTTAGCACATACTTATTGTGCATATATTGCACTTCATCATAAGTATAACCATTCTCAGATAAATCTGCATCATCATCATAGGCAGAGCCTGTTTTGGAGAACACACTGCCGATATTGGGATACTTAAACAGGTTTTCCACATCCATATACAGCCTCAGCGAGCCAAAAGGAAGGGTTACGCCTTTGGTCAGCCGCAGGTTGGCATTCTGTGTCAGACCCTTTCTCTTGCTGTTTGTATCCAGGGCTGTGTTCTGAGTTCCGCTGGTAGGAGTATATGGTGTTCCAGATGCCAACGTCCAGGTTAAGTTGGCAGAAAAGTCATCCAGGGGCAGAATGAAATTTGTGAACGGGACTATATATTCCTCGCCTCTGGCTATCCTGAACGTATAGTTGACATTGATGTTGTGGCGGATATCCCAATCAAGCGGGAATTCACGCAGATTGGTTGCTTCATCCTGAATAATGGTGGATGAGTTGTTGCCTTGCGCCCAAGCCAGTGAATAAGATACTGACCAGGTGTTGAAATCGGAAAGGCTCTTTTCCACCTGCATATCAATGCCACGGGTGCTGCCATAATCTTCTGATATGTATTCATACCAGTAGACCTGTTCTTCGCCTGGTTTTTCCACCTTCTTGGTGCTGACATAGTTATACAGGTTTTTATAATATGCAGTCATGTCTAAAACATAGTCTTCACTCAACTGGTGGGAAAGACCAACTTCGTAGGTAACAGTAATCTGCGGCTCCAGAGTGGGGTTGCCGACTGTGATGGTCTGGTCGCTGACGTTGGCATCCTCAGGTGTCTTGCTGGTAAAGATAAACTGCATCTGCGGCAGCTGGTTTTGATAGTTATAGGCAAATCTCAGAACGTCTCTGTCCGAAATCGGGTGAGATACTCCCAAACGTGGTGAAACCATCATCTGGAATTTGTCGTTGTTGGTGAATTTTACAGTTCTGTATTTTCCATTATCGAGTGCAACATCATAGCTATCGCCCAGATACCAGAAATCGAAGCGCAGACCGGCATTTACAATCATGCCTTCCCATTCCATCTTGTCCTGCAGATAATAAGCTGCCTGCCAGGGTTTGGCTTTATAACCATCTGTCTTGCCGGAAGCTGCATAAGCTGCATTGTAATAATCGGCAGGCTTATAGATGCCGATTGGTTTGCTGCCATCATCGGGAATCACTACATCAACCAATTCATCCGGAACATAGACCACCCCGTCCAAGCTGTCCGGATCGAAATAGTCATTCATGTCATAGATAGCGTCCAAATAAGCCTGACGCCTGTCTTCATATACTGTCAGGAAGTTAAATACCTGATCTTTTTTGATTCTGTGTGAAATAACTTCCAAGCCTGACTTCAACTGGTGGATAGGATTGACCTGCCATTCGAAATCGGCTTTACCATTGGTGGTTGAAGTCCTGTCATTAATAAAATTCTCATATATGGTGCCTGGCGCAACAAAACCCGGAACATTACGGGGGTCTTCCACACCCTGGATTCTATATGTCCAGAGAGTTTCTCCAGATATCCCCTGTAATAATAGAAACTGCCGTCACCATTGGGATCAAGTCCTACACTGCCGTAACCATAATCCCCCAGCAACACATTCAAGACATAATCATCTGGAAGGTTGTTGGGGTCAGGGTCTATGGTATAAAACAGATATTTATCCCTGTCAATCCCTTTGGGACCGAGGTCATAATTCTTTTGGAAGTAACTGCCCTTGACCTTGAGAGTCATCTGCGGATTTATCACATGGTCATAGGAAAGCACATATTGCCTCTGCACGGTTTCGTCCTTGCCATTGAAGTCCGGCGCATATCTCCACAGGTAACTGTAATAATCATTTAAAGTCCTGTCGCCGCGTGCGGCAAAGGTGAATTTCTGCTTGGGATTCAGCTCATATTTGGTCTTGAAGTTCACATTATAGGAGTTATAAAATCTGTCTGACAACTGAGCACCAATAACGTTTTCAAAGAAATCCGCCACCCCGCCCTTGTATTCATCCTGACGCTGCCTGAAGGGATTTACTTCAGGATAATCGTTTTCCAGCAATGCTCTGCCATCCCAAACAAAATCATCATTGGGGTCGCCTTTGGCATACTTTCTGAGTCTGCCGTCCTGCCAGTCTCCACCGCCATTCAGATAAAAGGTAAATCTCTTGCGCAGGTCTTTGGAATCAATGGGTATAACGGGACCGCCGATGGCAAATTTGAGCGCATCGTCGTTGCGCGATTCACCAATAAACCGGTCGGTGCTGTATTCCACCTTGCCCGAGTAATAGGGATCGCCGTCTTTGGTCACAATATTGACCACACCGGATTGCGCATTGCCGTATTCGGCTGTGAATCCGCCGGTCATTACCTTCATGTCGCTGATGGCATCAGTA